>JBIIWE010000080.1:0-7833 GCA_044339075.1 Daejeonella sp.
CATTGAGGCAATCAAAAGTGGTAAAGAGATTGAAAATCTCTTTTTACAAAGAGGACTTACAGGAGGTATAATTCTGGAATTACGCAGTTTATTGAAAGATCAGGAGATTGGTTTTCAACTGGTTCCAATAGAAAAACTCAACAGGCTAACTACAAAGAATCATCAGGGTGCGGTTGCGTTTATTTCACCAATTAGCTATGATAAGATAGAAAATATCATACCATTGATCTATGAAAAAGGCGAGGTGCCTCTTATTTTGATATTAGACGGCATTACTGATGTACGTAATTTTGGAGCTATTGCAAGGACTGCTGAATGTGCAGGAGTGCATGCGATCATAGTTCCGGCAAAAGGTTCAGCACAAATCAATCCTGATGCTATTAAAACGTCTGCTGGAGCACTTTATAAAATTCCTGTATGCAGGCACGATAGTCTCTTGAAAACTGCAAAATTTCTTCAGGAATCGGGTTTGCAATTAGTTGCATGTACTGAAAAAACAAATGATTACCTCTATCAGCCAGATTATACTGTTCCTACTGCCATTATCATGGGTTCTGAAGAAACAGGAATTTCAACAGATCTGATCCGTATTTCAGACCATTTAGCTAAAATTCCAATGTACGGCGAGATTGAATCACTCAATGTTTCAGTATCCGCAGGTGTATTGTTATATGAAGCGGTAAGACAAAAGTTACTTGCTAAATAAATTCACTTCCAAAACGCTGTTTTACATCAGCTACAATTTGCTTGATTTCCTGTTCACGATCCTTTGGACAAACCAACAGCGTATTATTTTCCTCTACAACTATAAAGTCGTGTAAGCCCTGAAGAACTACCAGTTTCTCTTTGGGAACATTAACTATACAATTAGAAGAATCATACATGATTACTCTTTCTGATGGAATTACAACATTTCCTACATAATCTTTTTCCGATAAATCGTATATCGAAGCCCAGGTTCCCAGATCAGACCATCCAAATTCAGTGGGTAAAACATACACATTGTCGGCTTTCTCCATAATTCCATAATCAATAGAAATATTCGTGCATTGAGAGAATGCTGATTGTATAAATTCCTGTTCCAGTGTTGTATTGTATGCCATTTCACCTTCTTTGAATATATCATTCATTTCTGGGAGGTATTTTTCAAAAGATTTAATTATATTCTTAGCAGACCATACAAAAATTCCAGCATTCCATAAGAAATCACCACTTTGAACAAATGTTTTTGCTAATTCAACATTGGGTTTTTCTGTAAAGGTCTTTACTTTGAAAAAATCTTCACCGATCTTTTGTGTATTAAATTGTATATATCCGTATCCGGTATCAGGTCTTGATGGTTTGATTCCTAGAGTGATCAGACAGTCGTTTTCAAGCGCTGCACCAAGTGATTTTTTTATGCAACTGGTAAACTCATCTGAGTCCATGATCAAATGATCAGATGGTGCTACAACAATTGATGCATTAGGGTTGATCTTTAATATTTTATGACTGCCATATGCTATGCAAGGGGCAGTATTACGCATAATTGGTTCAGCTAGTATTTGTTCTTTATCAATATCAGGCAATTGTTCTTGAACAAGATCTATATAGCTTTCATTTGTTAAAATGAAAATATTTTCCTGAGGAACAATCTTTAAAAAACGATCATATGTTTGCTGGATCAGAGTTTTTCCAGTTCCTAATATGTCGAGAAACTGTTTTGGATATGCTGTACGACTTAATGGCCAGAATCTGCTGCCAATACCGCCTGCCATTATGAGGACATAATAATTTTTCATGTTTTTTTTAAAACTTAAATAATTCCTTCTTTCAAAAGATCGTGAAGATGGATAAATCCTTCAAACTTGCTTTCTGTGCCTACAAGTATCTGGGTAATATTATTAACACGTAATATTTCAAGGGCGTTAACGGCAAGTTCATTTTTATCTATGTATTTGGGCGATTTAGTCATTATGTTAGCCGCAATTAGTCCATCGATACTACTGTTTTTATTCAGCATTCTTCGAATATCGCCATCTGTAATTATTCCGCTTAGTTTTCCTTCATCTACTACAGCCACTGCACCAAGTCTATTTCTGGTGATTTCTATGATCACTTCTTTTACTGTTGCATGTGAAGAGACAAAAGGTTTTTCATTTTGGGCAGCCAAATCTCCAACAGTTAAATATAATCGTTTCCCTAAAGAACCTCCCGGATGATATTTTGCAAAATCTGAACTGCTAAATTCACGACATTCAAGCAAACACACTGCCAAAGCGTCACCCATAGCCAATTGAGCTGTGGTACTGGTAGTTGGAGCAAGATTATGTGGGCAAGCTTCATGATCTATCGTGGTATCGAGTAACCAATCAGCTTGTTTTGCCAGAAAGGACTCTTTATCACCTGCCATTGCGACAAGTTTATTTCCACCTTGTTTTAATAAAGGTACAAGTACTTTGATCTCGGGTGTATTGCCGCTTTTTGAAATACAAATGACCAGATCATTTTGTTGAATCATGCCCAGATCGCCGTGAATGGCATCTGCCGCATGCATAAATATTGCGGGAGTCCCAGTAGAATTAAAAGTAGAGACAATCTTTTGAGCAATTATTGCACTTTTTCCAATTCCTGTTACTATAACACGGGCTTTTAGGTACAAGATTTGATGTACTATTTCCGAAAAATCATCGTTTAACTGTGTTGAAATACGTCTTATACCTTCTGCTTCAGTTTGAAGCGTTTGTCGTGCTATTTCCAGGATTTCAACGTTACTTTTCAACTTGGTTTTTTTTAAATAAATAGATAATTACTCGCAAAAATATGTTATTTTGAATATTATTATGACCTATTTTCAATTTTTTCCAGTTAAATAATGGAAATAAACAAATCGTTATTCGATAATTTACAGAATTTTTTCGGCTTCGATAACTTCAAAGGTGATCAGGAAGCTATAATAACCAGCATACTACAAAAGAAAGATACATTTGTTATCATGCCTACAGGTGGAGGTAAATCCATTTGTTATCAACTACCAGCTTTAATGAGCGAAGGTACAGCAATTGTTATTTCACCACTAATTGCCTTAATGAAAAATCAGGTGGATCAGTTAAGAGCTTTTGGCGGAACAGATAGTATTGCCCATTTTCTCAATTCATCACTTAATAAATCTGAAATTACCAAGGTAAAAGAAGATGTAACAAACGGTCTGACCAAATTACTGTATGTAGCACCGGAGTCTTTAACAAAGCCAGAGAATGTAGATTTTTTGAGAGGTATTTCAATCTCTTTTGTTGCTGTTGATGAAGCTCATTGTATCTCAGAATGGGGGCATGATTTCAGGCCGGAATATCGCAGGATACGTCAGGTGATTGATAATATCGGAGAAAATATTCCAATTATTGCATTAACAGCAACAGCAACCCCTAAAGTTCAGCAGGATATTCAAAAAAATCTGCAAATGAACAATGCTTCTCTTTTTAAATCCTCATTTAACAGACCTAATTTATTTTACGAAGTTAGGGCAAAGCGTGATGTCATTAAAGAAATTGTCAGATATGCTAAGTTGAATTCAGGTAAATCAGGGATCGTTTACTGCCTGAGCCGGAAGAAGGTCGAGGAAGTTGCAGAAGCATTGAAGCTTAATGGAATAAAAGCACTTCCATATCATGCTGGTCTTGACCCTAAAACGCGCGCTGAAACACAGGATAACTTCCTGATGGAAGATGTGGATGTAATCGTTGCAACTATCGCATTTGGAATGGGTATTGATAAGCCTGATGTTCGTTATGTCATTCATCATGATATTCCAAAAAGTATGGAGGGTTATTATCAGGAAACTGGACGATCTGGCCGTGATGGTGGGGAGGGTATCTGCTTGGCTTTTTATTCGCAAAAGGATATTGACAAGTTAACCAAGTTTATGAAAGACAAACCTGTTTCTGAAAGAGAAATAGGCACTCAAATTCTAAAAGAGGTTATCGACTATGCTGAATCTTCTGTTTGCAGGCGTAAACAGATACTTCATTATTTTGGTGAGAATTTTAATGAAACAGGTTGCAATAATATGTGTGATAATTGCCGCCATCCTAAAAAATATTTTGATGCTGAGGCTCCTTTACTCAAGGTTTTGACCTTGATTAGGGATCTTGGAGAAAAGTTTGATGATCAATATGTCATTAATATCATGTTGGGTATTGAAAATTCCCTAGTTGCATCGTATGAACACAGCAAATTAGAGGTTTTTGGATCTGGTAAAGAGGATGGTGAGATACTTTGGAAATCTTTAATGCGCCAAACAGTCCTGAATAATTTTGTTCAGAAAGACATTGATAATTATGGTCTCTTAAAACTAACTAAATCTGGAAATTCATTTATAGAAAATCCACATTCGATTAAGTTTATTCTTAATTATCTGATGGATGAGGCTGAAGATGAAGTAGAAGAGGCGCAGCAACAGAGCGGAGCTTTGGATACTCAGTTGCTTCAAATGCTGAAAGATCTAAGGAAAAAGATTGCGAAACAAAAGAATCTGCCACCATTTGTAATATTTCAGGATCCTTCATTGGATGAAATGTGTACACACTATCCTGTTTCTATTGATGAACTCAAACAAATACAGGGAGTAGGGTCAGGAAAGGCTTTGAAATTCGGCCTTCCATTCATTGAACTTATAAAAAAATATGTTGATGACAATGATATTGACCGACCGATAGATCTTGTTATCAAAAGTGCAGCTAATAAATCAGCTCTTAAAGTATCGATTATTCAAAATATTGATCGTCAAATTACTCTTGAGGATATTGCTTCTGCCAAGGGAATCTCATACGATGAAATATTAAAGGAACTTGAAACCATTGTAAACTCCGGCACAAAACTTAATCTTAATTATTACATTGATGAGTTGATTGAGGAGGACAGGCAGGATGAGGTTTATGATTATTTCAGGGCAACAGAAACCGACTCGATTGATGAAGCACTTTCGGAGCTTGGAACTGATGATTACACCCGCGAAGAGGTTCAATTAATGCGTATTAAATTTTTATCGGAGCTAGGAAATTAATGATTAATAATATTCCCCAAATAAAGCACACAAAATCAGGTAATTTCTTCCTGATGGCTGGACCCTGTGTTATTGAAAGTGAAGAAATTGCTCTTAGAATTGCAGAAAGAATTGTAAATATTACAGACAAGCTTGAAATTCCTTTAATCTTTAAAGGATCTTATAGAAAAGCAAACCGCTCCAGGCTCGATTCATTTACAGGAATTGGGGATGAAAAAGCACTTAGAATTCTGAATAAAGTAAGTAAGGAATTTGGTGTTCCAACGGTTACTGATATTCATGAAAGTCACGAAGCCGCAATAGCCGCAGAATTTGTAGATGTTCTACAGATCCCGGCTTTTTTATGTCGTCAAACAGATCTTCTTGTAGCTGCTGCACTTACAGGCAAAGTAGTGAATGTAAAAAAGGGACAGTTTCTATCTGCAGGTTCTATGAAATTTGCAGTTGAAAAGATCCAGGAATCTGGCAACCCCAATGTGATCCTTACCGATCGTGGTAATACTTTTGGCTATCAGGATATTATTGTTGATTACAGGGGAATTCCAGAAATGAGAGGCTTTGGTGTACCCGTAGTAATGGATTGCACACATTCATTGCAGCAGCCTAACCAGGCCAGCGGCGTAACAGGAGGGAAGCCTGCCCTGATTGAAACAATTGCCAAAGCAGCCATTGCAGTAGGTGCTGATGGCTTATTTATAGAAACCCATCCTGATCCGGCAAATGCAAAGTCTGATGGAGCCAATATGCTTCATTTAGATCTGCTTGAAGGTTTACTTGTAAAATTGATCAGGATCAGAAAAGCAATTTACTGATCCCGGTCATTTCTTATATCATCTTATCTGCTAAAAATCCTCAATAAATATTTTCTTTTAGCCATTCTACGCTAAATGAAGGATCATTAATAGTTTTAGATCCATCTTGTTCAATAAAGGCGTGTTTGACTCCTGAAAGTTTTGAGTTTTCGTAGATATGCTTAAAATCAACTTTCCCTTTACCTACCGGACAAGGTTTGCCGCTTATTTTATCAAGATCTTTCACATGCCATAAAGGGAAACGACCTGGATATTTTTTGAATAATGCTACTGGATCCATTCCTGCAGCTGTAGCCCAGGCAAGATCTAGCTCCATGAATACTTTGTTTTTATCCGTATTGCTTAAAACATAATCAAATGCGGATACCCCTTCAATTGGTGTAAATTCAGATTGATGATTATGGTATGCAAATTTCATTCTATTTTTTGCTGCAGTATCACCTGCTTTTATAAAAATTTCAGTGGTCTTTTTAATTTCATCCATCGTATTGATTGATGAACTGGAACAAATTACCCAACCGCAACCTCCTTCTGCCGACTCATCCACAATCTGCTGAAGATTATCCCTTAGATTTCTTGAGCCTACAGGAACTTGTGCCGACCTTGGTAGACCACCAACGTGGTTTCCAATCCATTTTAGTCCCAGATCGTTTACAATTGCTGCAAATTCCTTTGCCGGATGTCTGTAATATAAACCTCCGGAACCTGTAGCCGTCTCCAGTTCTTTGATGCCAATATCTGCGATTTGTTTAAGAATAGTTTTTGTATCTGCTCCGGGGGAGTTGATCAGAGTATTTAGTGTATAGACCTGAAGGCCCATAGCCGGATATTTGAGTACTATTTTACCTGTTATACCGGCATTCGCCCATGAAGGTAATGCGCATCCAATTGTAAATACGGCTGAGTTTTTCAGAAAGGATCTTCTATCGATCATTTAATTTTAATTAATATGTTTAAAATCTATTTTTTGTCAATTGTGTAAAAATCATAGGTGATTGCCCAGGTAAATTCGCTGCCAGGCAATGCATCGATCTTTATAAAGGGTTCAGGACTTAATGTTGTAGGAACTGACCAATACATAAAATGTGATAGGGGACGGTCTGATGTGATTCTTACAGCAGCGCCTGTTTTTTGATTTTCTATTCTGAAATCATAATCTTCAATGTTGGTACCTGTAAAACCTTTAGGATATTCCATGGTACTTTCGCCTTTTTTTAAATTTCGGTTATAGATCATTTTATTGTCCACGAAATTCATAAGACTCTTTTTTGCAGGTTCTGAACTAATTTTAAAGGGCATGCTGACTAAAAAATCTGGTCCCGTGGTTTGATTGTCCATCACGAAAAAGTTATGATTAAAAACACTCGTGCTGATAGGTTTTTGCCCTGTATTTTTTAAACTATGTTCTAAAATCATTTGCGCTTTTCCCTCAACCAGGCGGACTGTTTTTTTATAGATATATGAATATCCGGAATCATCTTTTAGGGTATGAATAAATTCAACCCGGTCACTTTTTGTTCTTACTTTCCATTTTCCAGCATTAAGAATTTCAAAGGGTTTACTGAATCCATAAGGTTCATTTTTCACCTTCCGTAGAATACCAATACCGATTTTCAGGAATTTTTCTCCCGGAGCAGCAGTAGAGTAATCTATTGGATCAAATGCTTCCACCGGACCTGTAATAGCATCATGCCTTTTTGGATCATGTTCTTGGTACCATTCACCGAAATATTCATGGTCTTTAAATTTCAAGCTACTTATTACACCCGCCCAATCAAATCTAGTTCCTCTGTAAAATCCAATTTTAGCATCTGGAAGGTATAAATTTGCCTCGATTAAGCTATTAGAAATACTTGTCTGTGGGTATTGTGCAAAGATGTTGGAGGCCGAAAAAATCAGGATTCCAAAAAGGATTTTTCTCATCGTATCAAATTTTAAAATTGATCAATTCATATAATAATTAAGGTCTGATCAAAGTCC
>JBIIWE010000081.1:0-7721 GCA_044339075.1 Daejeonella sp.
CTACCTGGAAAAGTAGTTTGATATCATCAATACCACCTTCGAATGTCCATTTTGCCGGGTCATATTCATCTGATGGGCGGTGATAATGTTTCTCAGTATATTCATCATCTGCTTTTTGACCATATCCGGGTTCTTTTCCGATTACGTCTACTCCATTAGAGGTATAAAGTGCAGGAATACCTGCTTTAGCAAAATTAAAATGGTCGGATCGGTAATAATATCCTGCTTCCGGATGTGTTTCGTATGAAATTATGCGTCCAGCTTTTTCGGCTGCTTCCTTTAAATATTCTTCCAGCTCTGATTGGCCCTGCCCAACAATGATGATATCTTTTGTTTTTTCAAATGGGTTCACACCATCAATATTGATGTTCGCTACAGTTTTTGCTGCCGGATAGATCGGGTTTTGGGCATAGTATGCAGATCCCCAGAGCCCTTGTTCTTCTGCAGTAACTGCTAAAATAATGATTGTTCTTTCAGGCTGTACTTTCAGGCTTTTAAATGCTCTGGCCAGTTCAATGAGACTTGCGGTACCACTGGCATTGTCGAATGCGCCATTATAGATTGAGTCGGCGGTTTCATCCGGAGTGCCAATACCTAGATGATCCCAATGCGAAGTGTAAATGATTACTTCATCCGGACGTTTGCTTCCTGTTATTTTTCCGATCACGTTCATGGATTTATTGAAGGTGGTCTTTACCGCCAGACTGGTACTCAATTTCAGATCCAATGCAACGGCTTTAAATCCTCTCTTATCTGCCTGAGCAAAAAAGCTCGTTGAATCTTGCCCTGCTGCTGCAATTAGTTTCTTTGCTGCAGGAAGAGAAAGCCATCCATTGATATCGGTATAGGAATTATTTTTTCCACGGTCGTCTAGCCTTAGCTTGGAAGCATTCCAGCTATTTTGTACTACTTTAAATGGATAACTTGCACCTTCAGTTGTATGAACAATCAAACATGCTTTGGCTCCCTGCCTTGCCGCTTCCTCAAATTTATAAGTCCAGCGTCCATAATAGGTCATGGTCTTGCCTTTGAACAGTGTGGAATCTCCTGCTGCGAAACCCGGGTCATTGACCATGACCATGACTACCTTTCCTTTAACATCCAAACCGGCATAATCATTCCAGTTATGCTCAGGTGCATTAACACCATATCCTGCAAATACCACTTCAGTATTTTCTAGACTTACTTTATCTGTTATTTTATCTGTCCAGATTACGTAGTCTTCCAGGCCCTTTAGCATAAAGCTGCCTTTCGATGTGCTAACCTGCATTTCCGGTGCAGCCGTGGTTTTAATATTGACCATAGGTACCTCTTGGATATAACTGTCACCATTTCCAGGCTCTAGACCATTTTCTTTGAATTTTTTTTGCAAATAGGCAATCGTTTTTGTCTCCCCCTGCGTAAATGGTTTGCGTCCTTGAAGCGAGTCATCGGATAGCTCGGCCACATGCAGTCTTAAACTGTCGGCGCTGAATGCAGAAAGACCATCCTCATCACTTACTTTGGGATTATTTTTAGTGCAGGCAGCGAGTAATACTACACCGCCAAGTACATAATATTTAAGATTTTTGATCATAATTGATTGGTTTTAAATCATAAATATAAGTAGTGGTCTTAATATTTGAAAATTAATGAATGTATCCCTTGTTTTAGTTCTTATTCATTGCATCTCATAAAACATTCGCCTATCTGATGGAAATATTTATTTTTGCCAATAAAATTATAATATGAGTGTAGAAAGAGGACCAATATCCCAATTTATAGAAAAAAATTATCTCCATTTCAACTCCGCTGCATTAGTGGATGCGGCAAAGGGCTATGAAACCTATCTTGATGAAGGGGGTAAGATGATGATCACTTTAGCTGGTGCCATGAGTACGGCTGAACTCGGTATTTCACTTGCAGAAATGATCCGTCAGGACAAAGTTTCAATCATATCATGTACCGGAGCTAACCTGGAAGAGGATATCATGAATCTGGTTGCTCATTCACATTATAAACGGGTTCCAAATTACAGAGATCTTAGTCCCCAGGATGAATGGGATCTTTTAGAGAACCATTATAACCGTGTTACTGATACCTGCATACCGGAGGAAGAAGCATTCAGGAGATTGCAAAAGCATATTCATAAATTATGGAAAGATGCGGATGATTCCGGTGAGCGCTATTTCCCACATGAATTTATGTATAAAATGCTTTTGAGCGGTGTATTGGAGCAGTACTATGAGATTGATCCAAAGAATTCCTGGATGCTTGCCGCTGCTGAGAAGAATTTGCCAATTGTTGTTCCTGGATGGGAAGATTCAACAATGGGCAATATTTTCGCCTCTTATGTGATGAAAAAAGAATTGAAAGCTTCAACTATGAAGAGTGGAATTGAGTATATGGGCTGGTTAGCCGACTGGTATATTGCAAATTCAGGTGGTAAAGGAGTAGGCTTTTTCCAGATAGGAGGGGGTATTGCAGGAGATTTCCCTATTTGTGTGGTACCGATGCTGTATCAGGATATGGAAATGCAAAACATTCCTTTTTGGGGTTATTTCTGCCAGATCTCTGATTCTACTACTTCCTTTGGGTCTTATTCAGGTGCAGTGCCCAATGAGAAGATCACCTGGGGTAAATTAGATATACATACGCCTAAATTTATTGTTGAATCTGATGCAACTATCGTTGCACCACTCATTTTTGCCTGGGTTTTGAAGCAATAGTATTTCTTGATATTAATTGCAAATGCCTCTAGAGTGCAAAAAATGATAATTTTAGTAAAATCATTTCTTGTAGAGATTAGACCTAGTTTTTTGATATAATTTAGAATGATTATAAATTGATAAAATAGGTCACCATAATGTCATCCGTAAATGAATAAACTATACTTTTGTCAACTGAAAAATGTTGATAACACAGATCGATCGACTTTTTAATTATACGTTTCAAATTTTAAGCATAAATACTCAATATGAGAAGCATCTCATTGTTTTTTAGAAGTGTTACAAAATCACTGATACTGATTTCTTTCCTAAGTGTGGCTGCTGTTAATTCAGCGAGTGCACAGGATGCGGCAGCAGGGGCAGCGATTTTTAAACAAAAATGTACCGCTTGCCATGGCATCGAAAAGGCGGTAGTAGGTCCAGCCTTAAAGGGTATAGACACGAAGTACGACGAAGCTTTTTTGTTGAAGTGGATCAAAAATGCACCTGCATTCATTGCTTCTGGTGATGCTCTGGCAGTAAAAGCGTCAGAGTACTCTCCGGCTATGATGTCATCCTTTCCTGAATTGTCAGATGATGATATCAAGAACATCATTGCTTATGTGAAGGTTGGAGATCCAAAACCGGCAGTAGATCCAAATGCAGCTCAGGCTGGCGCGGGTGGCACAACAGCACCGGAAGGTGTGAGTAACTTCATGTTATTCGGACTTCTAGCTGTAATTATCATCGCCTTTCTTGTCATTTTGGTCCTTAATAAAGTTATCCAGACTTTGGAACGCGTTATGCTTCAGAAAAAGGGTATAGCTGTTGAAGAGGAAGTAGCTGTTGATAAAGATCGTCTCGCAGGATTAAAGAAATTATCCAAAAACAAAAAATTCATTCTCTTCATAGTTCTTCTAAGCGTAATTTTCTTGGGTTCAGCCGGATGGAAAGGTATGTGGGAAACAGGAGTGCATACAGGTTATCAACCGGTTCAGCCGATTAAATTTTCGCATCAGCTTCACGCTGGATTAAATAAGATTGATTGTCAGTACTGCCACTCTGGTGCATTTTCTTCAAAGAATGCGTCAATTCCATCGCTGAATGTTTGTATGAACTGTCATAACTACGTTACGGCATCAGAGAAATATGCGGGTAAGACCTCCCCTGAGATCATGAAAATTTATACTGCTCTTGATTACAATCAGGATACTAAACAGTATGGTGAAAATACCAAGCCGGTAGAGTGGATCAGAATTCATAATTTGCCTGACCTGGCTTATTTCAACCACTCCCAGCACGTTTCAGTTGCGGGTATTGAATGTCAAAAGTGTCACGGACCAATTCAAACAATGGAAGAAGTGTATCAGTACTCTCCACTGACAATGAAATGGTGTATCAATTGCCACAGACAAACAGAGGTTAATCATAAGGATAATCCTTATTATGATAAGCTGATTGCTGCTCATGACAAATTGAAAAAAGGTGAAAAAGTTACAGCTGCTGTCTTAGGTGGTTTGGAATGTAGCAAATGTCACTACTAAGTTTAATAAATTTTAAGATAACATACGTATACAGTTATATAGCTTAAATGGAAAGCAATAAAAAATACTGGAAAGGTTTAGAAGAGCTGCAGAACACCAAAGATTTTGCTGAAAAGAGCAAAAACGAGTTCGCTGAACCGCTTCCAATGGAAGAAGTTCTGAATGAGGCAGGTTTAAGTACCTTAGCCCCACGTCGCGATTTTTTAAAGGCACTTGGATTTGGTTTGGGTGCAGTAACCCTTGCTGCTTGTCAGAAGGTTCCGGTTCATAAATCAATTCCTTACCTAGTAAAACCTGAAGAAATTGTACCAGGTATTCCTAATTACTACACTTCTACCTTTAATGGTCATAGTGTTCTTGTGAAAACACGAGAAGGACGTCCGATTAAAATAGAAGGAAATCCTGATTGTATTCTAAGCAAAGGTAGTTTAGATGCAAAGGGCCAGGCTTCAGTGCTCGACCTTTATGATGTTTCAAAACTTAAAGATCCGGTTTTGAATGATGCTGATGCCACTTGGGAAAACATCGATACATTTGTGAAGCAGGAATTATTAAAGGCAAAAACAGGAGGCAAAAAGATTCGAATAGTTTCTTCTACTGTAAACAGTCCTTCTACTAAATCTGCTATTGCTGACTTTACCGCTCAATATCCAAATACAAAACATATTCAGGTTGATGCTGTTTCATATACTGGAATGATCAAGGCTAACGAAAATAGTTTCGGGAAAGCGGTTCTTCCAAGATATCGTTTTGATAAGGCTGATCTGATCGTAAGTTTTGGAGCAGATTTTCTTGGAACCTGGATCTCTCCATTAGAGTTCAGTCGCCAGTATGTTTCAAAAAGAAATAACGCCTCCTTAGAAGGTAAAAAAATGTCCCGTCATATTCAGTTTGAAACGGGAATGAGCTTAACAGGTTCTAATGCAGATGCACGTCTTCCATTAAAGCCATCTGAAGAAGGTATTGCTCTTCTTAATTTATATGCTGCACTTGGTGGTGTTGTATCAGGCTCTAAGCCTCTTGCCAATAATCCGAATGCTGAAAAAGCAATCGCACTAGCAGCAAAAGAGCTTTCAGCTGCTAAAGGTGCATCACTTGTTGTAAGTGGATCAAATGATGTTTCAATTCAAATAGTTGTGAATGCCATCAATGCTTTATTGGGCAGTTATGGTACTACCATTGATCTTGACAATCCTTCATACCAGTTTGCTGGAAATGATGCAGAGTTTGTGGAGTTCGTAAATGAAATGAATCGTGGTGAAGTAGATGCAGTTTTCTTCTTGAACAGTAATCCTGCCTATGAGTTTAATGATGCAAAAGCATTTACTGATGCATTGAGTAAAGTTAAATTGCGTGTTTCTTTCTCCGACCGTAAAGATGAAACAGCCTCATTATGTCAAGTAATAGCTCCAAATCACCATTACTTAGAGTCGTGGGGTGATTCAAATCCTGTAGAAGGGTATTATACTATTATTCAGCCTGCAATCAATCCTGTGTATAATTCACGTAATGCTGAGCAGGGATTATTGATCTGGTCTGAAAGTCCAGTTACTGATTACTATCAGTACATACAAAACAACTGGTCTAAATCAGTTCTTGCACAATCAGGAACAACGTGGACAGCGCTTTTGCAAAAAGGTTCTGTTAATCTTCCCGCAAGATCTGCGGGTGTTTATTCTTTCTCACGTGAATTGAATTCAGTTGTTCAGACCATTATCGCTGAAAGTAATAGCCTTGCGAAAGGTGGTGAGAATGGAATAGAACTTCATATTTATCAGAATGTAGCTATCGGCGACGGTAAGACTGCAAATAATCCATGGTTACAGGAGTTACCTGATCCGGTTTCAAAAGTAACTTGGGATAATTATGCAGCCATTAATCCGAAGTTTGCTGAAAAATTAGGTATAGCTGAATTAGATCTTGTTGAAATAAAAACAGATAAATACAGTATTACTCTACCGGTATTAATTCAGCCTGGCCAGGCTACTGGTACGGTCTCTGTAGCGTTAGGCTATGGAAGAGTTAAGGCAGGAAAGGCTGGTTCAGAAGTTGGTAAGAATGCCTATCCATTCCTTCGCTTGGTAAATGCAACCTTACAGATATCAACTTCTGCAAGCATAAGTAAGGCTTCAGGCACCTATGAATTGGCTCAAACACAGACTCATCATACCATTGAAGGTAGAAATATTGTTCGTGAAACAACTTTAAAAAACTTCTTAAAAGATCCAACGGCAGGTACAGGACATGCTCATGTTAATAAATACGATCTTTGGAATGAATTTGAACAGCCAGGTCACAATTGGGTAATGGCAATCGATTTGAATGCCTGTACTGGTTGTGGTGCATGTATTGTTGCTTGTAGTGCTGAAAATAATATTCCTGTTGTAGGTCGTGATGAGGTTCGCCGTCGTCGTGAAATGCATTGGATACGGATTGACCGTTATTATTCAATCAATGATGGTGATAACAGAATAACTAAAGAAGAAGAAATAGATAAGCTTGAGAATCTTGATAACGTATCTGTTGTACATCAGCCAATGATGTGTCAGCATTGTGATCATGCTCCATGCGAAACTGTTTGTCCGGTATTGGCAACAGTACACTCTTCAGAAGGTCTGAATCAAATGGCTTACAATCGTTGTATTGGAACACGTTATTGCGCGAACAACTGTCCGTACAAAGTGCGTCGATTCAATTGGTTTAACTATTGGAATGATTCTCGTTTTGATAACTACATGAATAATGAGTTTACACAACTAGTTTTAAACCCTGACGTTACTACCCGTTCAAGAGGTGTAATGGAAAAATGTTCCATGTGCGTTCAACGTATTCAGGCTGGTAAGCTTGCTGCGAAATTAGATAAGCGTAAGTTGAAAGATGGCGATATTAAAGTTGCATGTCAGCAAACTTGCCCAACTAATGCGATCATCTTTGGTGATGGTAATGATCCTGAATCTGAAGTGTCAAAAGCATTAAAGAGCGAACGTACATATTATGTTCTGGAGGAGATCAATGTCAAGCCAGGCGTTGGATATCAAACAAAAGTTAGAAATACTGTAGAGGTTTAATACAAGAAATTTAATAAAGATATGTCATCTCATCACGAGTCTATACTTAGAGAACCCTTAGTAACCGGTGAAAACATTACCTATTCCAAGGTCACCGAAGATATTTTGGTTCCCGTAGAAAACAAACCAAATAAAGCCTGGTGGATCGGCTTTATAGTCTCTGCCATGGGTGCAGGCCTTTGGGTATTCTCAGTAAGCTGGACCTTCTGGTTCGGTGTTGGAGAATGGGGATTAAATAAAACTGTAGGTTGGGCCTGGGATATTACAGGTTTCGTATGGTGGGTAGGTATTGGACATGCCGGAACCCTGATATCGGCTGTGTTACTCCTCTTCCGTCAGAACTGGAGAAACTCAATCAATCGTTCAGCAGAGGCAATGACCATTTTTGCCGTTATCTGTGCTGCTTCATACATTATTTCGCA
>JBIIWE010000082.1:0-7670 GCA_044339075.1 Daejeonella sp.
GGCATTGGGTCCGCCTTGAAATCGAGCTATTAGGTCGTATTCGGGACTTAATACATCAACAATTTTTCCTTTTCCTTCGTCGCCCCATTGGAGGCCTAACAATACGTCAACAGTCATGATTTAAATTGCGGGGTATGGGTATATTAATATTAATTTTTAGTTACAAATGAATCGCAATGGCCTTCTTTAAGACGGGAGCAATTACCATATAAATTCAGAGAATGATGTTTTATTTCGAATTTCAGAATATCACCCATCATACTTTGAATCTGTTCAATTCTGGGATCACAAAACTCCACTACTTTCCCGCAATCAAGACAGATAATATGATCATGCTGCTTATAGCCATAAGATTTTTCGAATTGTGCCATATTTTTACCAAACTGATGCTTGGTAACGAGATCGCATGAAACCAAAAGTTCAAGCGTATTATAAACAGTAGCACGACTTACTCGATATTTCTTGTTTTTCATGTGGATATATAATGATTCCACATCAAAATGGTCGCTTCGGGAATAAATTTCTTCCAGGATTGCATAGCGTTCCGGGGTTTTTCGCAAGCTTTTATTTTCAAGATAGGCCTCAAAAATTTTAATTACCAGTGCAATAGTGTCTTTTCCGGACATAGTATGTTTTAGTGACCTTCAAATTTATCCAAAAAATAAGAATATTCAGTATTTAATTCAGGAAGCCTTTACCAAATCTTCGGGATTTGAATCGAAACGAGTTACTGAAGTAACCCCGACCACCTCCTTCAGCTTGTTAATGAGGTTATCCAGATGCTTTGTATTGTTTACATAAACCATGATCGAACCTTCAAAAATACCATCGTCAGTATCAACAGTAATTGAACGCATATTAACTTTGAAATCACTGGAAATTACTGTTGTGATTTTATTGATCAATCCAACATCATCGATGCCTTTGATATGCAATCCGGTTAAAAATGCTAACTCTTTTTGTGAATTCCATCTTGCTTTTACAATCCTGTACCCGTAATTTGACATGAGTTTGGCAGCATTTGGGCAGTTGGTCCGATGTATCTTAATCCCATCACCAACGGTTACAAAGCCAAATACATCATCTCCTGGAATTGGGTTGCAGCAGCTTGAAAGTTTATAATCCAGTTTCTGAAGATCTTCACCAATTAATAATGTGTCATTATCGGATCCTTTAACTTTCTTGATCAGCTGTTCATTATAGCCATTATCAACCTTTTCTGGCTTATTCTCAACAACTTTTTCAGAAGCTACAAACTCTTTAAGCTGTTTTACATCGATTTTTCCCTGAGCAACATTGTAAAAAAGATCAAGAGTAGTTGGAAGCTTGAAATAATAAGAAAGTTTATAAAGGTTATCGGTATTGTAAGTTACTTTTAACGATTTGAGTTTTCGTTCCAGTATTTCTTTACCCTGCTCAGCGATCTTCCTTTTTTCCTCTTTTAATGAGGATTTGATCTTGGACTTTGCTTTGGCTGTAACCACAAAACTCAGCCAGTCTTCTTTTGGACTTTGCTTTCCAGAAGTAATAATCTCTACCTGATCACCATTTTGAAGTTTATGAGATAATGGTACTAGTTTATGATTGACTTTGGCTCCGATACAACTTGCACCAATATCGGTATGGATCTCGAACGCAAAGTCGAGTGCGGTAGCTTCAACAGGCAGCTGAATCAATGCACCCTTAGGTGTGAAAATAAAGATCTCATCCGAAAATAAGTTCATCTTAAAGTCATCCAAAAAATCAAGGGCATTAGCTTCCGGGTTACTTAGAAGCTCGCGTACTTTTTGGATCCATTGATCAAGTCCACTGTCTGTATTAGGTTCTTCTTTATATTTCCAGTGTGCAGCAAATCCTTTCTCAGCAATTTCGTTCATACGATTGGTGCGGATCTGAACTTCTACCCATTGTCCTCTGGGACCCATTACTGTAGTATGAAGAGATTCATATCCGTTTGCCCTTGGCGAAGATATCCAGTCGCGAAGCCGATCCGGATTCGGGTGGTATAGATCTGTAACAATAGAATATGCTTTCCAGCAATCTGATTTTTCACTCTCAGGTTTGCTGTTTAAGATGATGCGGATAGCAAAAAGGTCATAAACCTCATCGAAAGGTATATTTTTCTTCCGCATTTTTGTCCAGATAGAATGTATGGACTTAGGTCTTCCGTAAAGGTCTGCATCAAGACCCTGCTCATTTAATATTTCATTGATCGGTGTAATAAAATCTTTGATGAAATTTTCTCTCTCCGCTTTTTTTTCATTTAGCTGCTGTGCAATGAACTTATAAGTTACCGGTTCCATGTATTTCATGGACAGGTCTTCAAGTTCCGATTTTAAGGTATAAAGTCCCAGGCGGTGTGCTAAAGGAGCATATAGATACACAGTTTCTGATGAAATTTTTAGCTGCTTATCTCTGGGCATAAAGTCCATCGTACGCATATTATGCAGCCGATCGGCCAGTTTGATTAAAATCACTCGCACATCATCAGCAAGAGTGAGAAGCATTTTTCTAAAATTTTCTGCTTGTAATGAGCTGTTATAATCAAATACCCCTGATATTTTGGTTAATCCGTCGATGATCTTTGCAACTTTTTTCCCAAATTCACGCTCAATATCATCAAGTGTAATATTAGTATCTTCCACAACATCATGCAGCAGCGCACAAACGATGGATGTAGTGCCTAAACCAATTTCTTCTGCAGCGATTTGTGCAACAGCAATTGGGTGGTAAATATAAGGCTCACCAGATTTCCTGCGCATATTCTGATGGCTTTCCAATGCCATATCAAAGGCAATACGAATCATTCGCTTGTCGCCTTTTTGCATAGTCGATTTACATGCCCTTAATAAGGCACGATATCTCTTGAGTATCTCTTTCTTTTCAGCTTCAATATCAATCACAAGTTCTTTCATCCTTTAACACAATAGCTATTTCTAAAAAACGTTAACATTTACACAGGGTTACAATTTTTAAATTTGGGTATTAATAAATATAATTATTAGCTGTATTTTTGCATAGGATAAATTTATGAAATTTTTAAGGCTATCTGTTATACTTTTAGTGGTTTTGATGTCAAAAATGGCATTAGCTCAGTATAAGAACGACCCAACCGTTAAGGGGATGGCTGATACTATACGAGTTTCAACCACCAACATAAATAATGAATTGATTCCCTGGGTTGTTATTCCTGAAATTACGATCACTGATACCCGCTTATTCAGGTCACCTGAAGAGAAAGCCAAATTCAATCGCTTAAGATATAATGTTCTAAAAGTTTTGCCTTATGCCATGTATGCCAGGAGGAAATATGCAGATCTGCAGGTACAATTGAATTATGCGAAAAGCAGAAAAGAGAAAAGAGTATTAATAAAGACCTTCGAAGGTGAAATAAAAGATATGTTTAATAAGGAGATTAAGAATCTAACGATTACACAAGGCGGGATTTTGATCAAGTTGATCGATAGAGAGACAGGAACAAGTAGTTATGATCTATTGAAAGATATGAAAGGTGGAATAACTGCGTTCTTCTATCAGTCTATTGCAAGATTTTTCGGTAATAACCTCAAAAATACCTATGATCCTCAGGATGACAGAGATATAGAAGCCATCATACAAGCCTCTGGCTATTACTCTTACAGCTATTTATGAATAAAAAATCAGTTTACCAGTTCACTGTTCAGAGATTGAATGGTACAGAAACTAATTTGCTTGATTATAAGGGTAAAGTATTGTTAATTGTCAACACTGCATCAGAATGTGGGTTTACTCCTCAACTAAAAGATCTGGAAAAACTTTACAAGGATCATGAAGGTGATGATTTTGAGATCCTTGCTTTTCCTTCAAATGATTTTGGTGGACAGGAACCATTAGAAGGAGCTGCAATCAGTTCTTTTTGCGAGGTTAATTTCGGAGTAAGCTTTCCTGTATTCGATAAGATACGTGTCAGAGGTGAGTATGCTCATCCATTGTATAAATTTCTTTCCGATAAAAAACTTAATGGAAGAGTAGGTGCTAGTCCGAGATGGAATTTTCATAAATATTTAATCAATAAGGAAGGCGAGATTGTTGATTTCTTTTATCCATTTACTAAGCCCAGCTCTTCCAGAATTAAAAAGAAGATCAATAAATTACTGAATTCAACTCCTCTATGAAATTAGATATACTGGTATTTGCTGTGCATCCCGATGATGCAGAATTAGGATGTTCCGGCACAATATTGAAGCAAATTGCTGCAGGTAGAAAGGTTGGTATAATCGATCTTACCAGAGGTGAATTAGGGACACGTGGAACAGCTGTAATTCGTGACCAGGAAACAATTGAATCCACCAAGATATTAGGTCTGCATGTGCGCCAAAACCTTGAAATGAGGGATGGCTTTTTTCGTAATGATGAGGAGCATCAACTAAAGATCATACAGATGATCCGTAAATATACTCCTGAAATTGTTTTATGTAATGCCTTACATGACCGTCATCCTGACCATGGCAAAGCGAGTGATCTAGTAAATGATGCATTTTTTCTTTCTGGACTTCCTAAAATTAAGACAGAGCTGAATGAGGAAGCACAAACGGCCTACAGGCCCCGTTTATTGCTTCAATACATTCAGGACAGATATATTGAACCTGATATTATAGTTGATGTAAGCGATTTTTGGGATAAAAAAATGGAATGTATTCATGCCTTCAAAACCCAGTTCTTTAATTCTGCAAGTGATGATCAGGAAACCTATATTTCTTCCCCTCACTTTTTAAATGTAATAGAAGGGCGTTCCCGTGAATTAGGAAAGTCAATCAATGTTATTCATGCCGAAGGCTTTACCTGCAGGAAATTGCTTGGTGTTGATGATATAATGGATCTGAAGTAATTTTTAAAACTAGCCCCGGATTGAAGCAGGGCTGAGTAAAGTGTTTTTTACAATTTTGTAATGATCTTTTCAAGAATTTCAAGCCCAGTATCAATATGTTTTTCTTCCATGATCAAGGCAGGCCTGAAACGAATGGTCTTTTCACCACAACCTAGGAACATAACATTCTCCTCCATTCCTTTAGAAATGAATCGATCGCGCATATCTTTACTTGGGAAGTCAAAGGCAGTTATTAATCCTTTCCCCCGTACATTACCAACTTTTTCGTTCTTCTTGGAGATTTCAACTAATCTTTCCTGCAGATAGTTTCCGCAAATGCCTGCATTAGATAATAATTTATCTTCTTCAATAATTTCAAGTATGCGAGTAGATCGAACCATGTCTACAAGGTTTCCTCCCCAAGTAGAGTTGATCCGTGATGGTACTTTGAAAACATTAGTTTCTATTTCATCTACTTTATTGCCTACAAGTATTCCGCATACCTGCATCTTTTTTCCAAAAGCAACTATATCTGGACGTGCATTCTCGCCAAAATGCTCATGAACCCAAAATTTACCTGATAAGCCTACACCCGTTTGAACTTCATCGTAGATTAGAAAGCAATCATTTTCATCTGCTATAAGTCGTAATTGCTCAAGAAATTCCTGACGTACATGGTTATCTCCACCTTCTGATTGTATAGGTTCAATGATTATGGCACAAATGTCATCCTTGTTATCCAGAAATGCCTGATGGATCTGTGCTAATGAAAGGGCTTCTCTCTTTTTAAGATCTTCATAACCATCCTCAGTAAATGGGAATTTAATAGCGGGAATACTTACTCTTGGCCAGTCAAATTTGGCAAACCATTTCGTTTTGTCGACCACTGTATTGGTTAAACTTAGGGTGTATCCGGTACGACCATGAAAAGCTTTTTCGAAATGTAGAACTTTTAACCCGCGTTCTTCGGTATATCCTTTTTCAAAATTCTTCTGAACTTTCCAGTCCATGGCAACCTTTAACGCATTTTCAATGGCAAGACCTCCACCAGCAATAAAAAAGGCATGAGGCAGGTATTCCGGAATCCCAATACGAGAGAAAGTTTTAACAAACTGTGCGTACTGAGTAGTATATATATCTGAATTAGATGGGTTAGTTAAGGCGGCAAGCATCAGATTTTTTTTAAACTCTTCATCATGAATCATTTTGGGATGATTATAGCCCAAAGGAACAGATGCAAAGCAGGTGAAAAAATCTAAAAGCGTACGGTTATATCTGGAATCATAGATATGAACCCCATTGCTTTTTTCCATATCGAAAGTTAAATCATAACCATCGGCAAGTATATGTTTACTGAGAGATTCCTGAACTTTATCTGGGGATACTGATAGTTTATACATGGTCAATTGATTAGACCCAAAAATAAAAAAAAGGCCTCATATGACCAAATTTCGGCTTTTTTTTCGCCTTTCAGTAAAAAATAGGTTTAAACTGTTTAAAGCTATTTTTTGAATGTTTAATAATTTCAGGTAATGTTTCAGAGCTGTGAGATTCTGTAGGAACCAGTAAATTTCTGCCTAAAATTGCTTGTTTAGAAATTAAATCTGTTGATCATTCCAGAAATTCCGGATAGGCCACCGGTATGGATTGCAAGAATTTTACTACCCTGATTAAAATGATCTTTTGAGATCAAATCAAACAGAGAGAAGAACATTTTTCCGGTGTAAACCGGCTCAATTAATATGCCGCTTGTGCTACAGAAATTTTTGATGAAGGTCAGAAGCTCTTCATCAGTTTTTGCATACCCTCCAAAATGATACCCGGCATGAAACTCAAATGAATTACTGCCGGAATTTTCTTCTATTTCAGTTTTAAGGTATTCTGCGCCCTTCAATACCGGAACTACGTGAGTTAATGTTGGAATGGAACGTTCAATTATCCCTTTTATGATACCTGATGCGGTAGTTCCTGTTCCAGCTGCACAAAATATATGATCATATACTTCAGGTAACTCATTTATTAATTCTGCACAGCCTTTTATTGCAAGTGCTCCAGCACCTCCTTCATCAATAAAATAAGCTTGGGTTTGATTTTGAAAATGTTGATTAAACAAGCTTTTTTTATGTTTGTAGCTCTCCCTGTCAATAAATATAAGCTGCATTCCAAATAGCCTGCATAAGGTCAGGGTTTCGTTTACAACATTCTCGCCCCGAACAAAGCCGGTAGTTTGAAACCCGAATTTTGCTCCTGCACAAGCAGTTGCCAGTAAATGATTGGAATAAGCACCTCCGAATGTAACCAGATGGTTTTTGTTTAGTTTATATGCATCCTTTAACAAATGCTTTAACTTTCGCCATTTATTCCCTGAGATAAAGGGATGAATCATATCATCTCGTTTTACAAAAACCTGTACCCCTTTTTTTATAAATAATGGGTTGCTGATTTCTTCAACCGGACTATGAATATCAAGTTCAATCATTATGCTCCTGAATTGTTGGGCTGATTCAATATTTCCCTTTAATTTTATTTCCCCAACCCAAATCCGATACCACCATTAAATGAATTGTATTCGGCCATGCTATAAGATCCATATATTCTGAAGAAAGCAAGATTTAGCTGGAAACCGATATTTGCTCTGAATCCATTGATATCGGTCTGATTAATAGTAACAGGATTCGCATAGTTTGTATATGTTTTTTGACCCAGTAGAGTTACCCCGGTAACGATAGGATAATTTCCTTTTAACCCGGCATCTGTTTTAGCAGTATTATAACCCAGACTTAAGAATGGAGTGAAAACCAAAAATCTTTTTGAGATGATCGCT
>JBIIWE010000083.1:0-7656 GCA_044339075.1 Daejeonella sp.
GATCATCGACTGGATGGCTGATGAGTTCAAGAGTGATGAGGGTATTGATCTTCGTAAAGATCCAATGGCTCTTCAACGTTTGAAGGAAGCTGCTGAAAAAGCTAAGATCGAGTTATCAAGTACAGCACAAACTGAGATCAACCTTCCATATATTTCTGCAGGTGACGGAATGCCCAAGCACCTTGTTAAGTCATTGACGCGTGCTAAATTTGAGCAGTTGGCCGACAGTTTGATCAAAAGAACTATCGAGCCTTGTAAGAAAGCACTGAAGAATGCTGGTTTAAGTACGTCTGATATCGATGAGATCATCTTAGTAGGTGGTTCAACACGTATCCCAGCAATCCAGGATGCTGTTAAAGCATTCTTTGGTAAAGAACCTTCTAAAGGTGTTAATCCTGATGAAGTGGTTGCTATTGGTGCAGCTATTCAGGGTGGAGTGTTAACTGGAGAGGTTAAGGATGTATTATTACTTGACGTTACTCCGCTTTCATTGGGAATTGAAACAATGGGTGGTGTAATGACTAAACTGATCGAGGCAAATACTACTATTCCGTCTAAAAAGTCTGAAGTGTTCTCAACAGCATCTGATAATCAGCCATCTGTAGAGATTCATATTTTGCAGGGTGAACGCCCAATGGCAAATCAGAACAGAACAATCGGTCGTTTCCACCTGGATGGTATCCCACCTTCACCTCGTGGTATTCCTCAGATCGAAGTAACTTTTGATATTGATGCAAACGGTATCTTACACGTAGCTGCAAAGGATAAAGCAACCAATAAAGAACAAAAAATCCGTATTGAAGCTTCTTCAGGTTTAACAGATGAAGAGATCAAGAAAATGAAAGATGAAGCAGAAGCAAATGCTGAATCTGATAAAATAGCACGCGAAGAAGTTGAAAAACTGAATGCCGCTGATGCATTGATCTTCTCTACAGAAAAGCAATTGAAAGAATATGGAGATAAATTAGCGGATGATAAAAAAGCTCCTATCGAAGAAGGTTTGAAAAAACTGAAAGATGCTCATGCAGCAAAAGATTTCGCGACAATTGATACAGCTCAGGCTGAACTTCAGGCAGCGTGGAATGTAGCTTCAGAGGATATGTATAAAGCATCTCAGGATGCAGGACAGGATGCAGCACAAGGAGCAAATGCTTCTGCTGAAGAAGCAGGTGATCATGTTACCGATGTTGACTTCGAAGAAGTAAAAGAAGACGAAAAGAAGTAATCTTAATCAGAATAAAGTCCTAGATTTTTTTTAATAAAAATCTAAAAAGTACCCTGACTGGATTGAACAATCCAGTCAGGGTACTTTAAAATTACGCCCAAAGGTTTGCCGGATATTCTCCTGAAGCAACTAGTTTATCAATACAGTCCTGCACAATTGGTTTATCTTCAAGGTAAGTAACACCGAACCACTGGTTTTGGGTAGGGATAACTTGGAAAGATGCCTGCTTATTCTTGATCAGACTTTCAGCTACAATCGGGATAAAAAATTCAGCCTTCGGATTTTCAACATTGGCTAGCGCAAATTCTCTGAATAATTTTGCAGTTAGGTCAAATACCTCAGTGGTAAATCCCCAAAAATTCATGGAGACCCGGTTATCAGATTTCAAAGGGAACTCACGTCCATTCTCTTCGAATAAAATATTTTTATTCCCGCTTTCATCAGCTTTAAAATAAACTTTTGTACGCTCATGTATCTCGGTTAAATTGCCGTCTGCATCTACTTCACATACTCCTCTTGACACAGAACCATGCTCAGAAAGTGTTTTGTCAATCTGAAATCCGATCATTGAAAATTCCTCGTCATTCACTTCATTAATCAGAAAGTTGGCCATCTTTTGGTAAGACTCCCGACCATAGAAATCATCTGCATTGATCACGCAAAATGGCTCTTTTACAGCGTCGCGGGCAGCAAGTATAGCATGTGCAGTTCCC
The DNA here is from genome assembly GCA_044339075.1 of Daejeonella sp. GTDB lineage: Bacteria > Bacteroidota > Bacteroidia > Sphingobacteriales > Sphingobacteriaceae > Daejeonella. Next base: position 1,939 of record JBIIWE010000083.1, read on the forward strand.
CAGGGCTTTGCTCTTTCAATTTCAATATCGATGCCGAAAGGCTTGAGGTCGAATGTCTGGAAAACATAGTCTGTTTTGATCTTTCCCTGTAGTTTAGGTTCAAAAATACCTTTGAAGTTTTCAGCAAATTCTTCTTTGATCACAAAGATCACTTTACCGAATCCGGCTTTTATCGCGTCGTATATGGAATATTCTATGATTGTTTCACCGTTTGGTCCAAATCCATCTGTTTGTTTCATGCTGCCATATCGGCTTGCCATTCCTGCTGCGAGGATCACTAAAGTAGGTTTCATGCTTATCTTGAATTGAGTTAATAGTTTATTTCTGTTTTTATATCAGATTCTTTGGTAGAATTTAGGGGGTGATTAAAACCGGAATGCACTTCCTCCGGACCGTAGTTTCTTACCGCTCAGCATTCCAAAGAGACCTCTTACAATGGCTGTTCCAATTTGGCGGGTAATGGGTGCATTCATCACTTGCTCGAATGTGCTTTTTTCTTCTCTTTGGCTATTTTCAGGTGTTGTTTGCTTTTCTTCAGCAAGTTTTTCAATGACCCTTTTGGTTAGAATATCATATGCACTAACTGGATCGACAACTTCCTGGTATTTTTGGTAAAGCATGCTTGACTGCATCAGGGTATCGCAGTCTGCCTCAGACATGGGTGCCATGATAGCGCGTGGCGGACTTAAATGCGTGGCTGCAACTTCTGTTGGAATACCTTTTTCATTGAGTACGGTAATTAATGCTTGTCCTGTTCCTAAGGAGGTCAGCACCCGGTCTATTTCATAAAACTCGGAGCGTGGATAGGTATTTACAGTCTTTTTTAGGGCTTCAACATCATTGGGAGTAAATGCTCTTAATGCATGCTGTACTCTATTTCCAAGCTGACCGAGTACACTTTCAGGAACGTCCATTGGAGTTTGTGTACAGAAGAAAACTCCGATACCTTTAGAACGAATAAGTCTGATAATTGTTTCGATTTGTTCCAGAAAAGCCTTTGTGGAGTCTTTGAACAGCAAGTGGGCTTCATCAAAAAAGAAAACCAATTTAGGTTTATCGGTATCACCTGCCTCCGGCATAGTATAAAAGATCTCTGCAAGTAAGCTCAACAGAAAGGTTGAAAATAATACGGGCTGACTCTGAACGTCCGAGATATTCAGCAGACTGATCACACCCTTTCCATCGATGCGGTTGAAAAGATCCTGTATATCAAATGAACGCTCACCAAAGATCTGTGATAGACCCTGCTGTTCAAGAGTAACTATTTTACGAAGGATAGTGCCGGATGTTGATACCGAAATACTGCCATAGCTTTCCTTGATTTCTGCTGCTCCGGGACCACTTGAAAGATAGGAAATGACTTTCTTCAAGTCGTTCAGATCAACTAGTAATAGCTTATTGTCATCGGCATATTTAAAAATGACAGACATTACTCCCGACTGGGTATCATTTAACCCGAGAATCTTGGATAATAATACAGGGCCGAATTCAAGAACACTTGCGCGCATCTGGGCTCCTCTCTTCCCTGTGAGGGAGTAAAGCTCAAGCGGAAAACCTGTAGGTTCAAATGTCTTGTTTAGTGCCAGAGATCTTTCTTCGATTTTGGCATTGCTGATTCCCGGATGGTTTAAACCAGAAAGATCGCCTTTCACATCCAGCATAAATACCGGAACGCCGGCATCTGAAAGTTGTTCTGCAATTAATTGCAATGTACGGGTCTTTCCGGTACCTGTTGCTCCTGCAATCAGTCCGTGACGGTTCATCATTTTCAGCGGCAGACTTACAGCTGCATCTGCGATAATTTCCCCGTCAAGAAGTCCGGCACCCAGATAAATACTTTCGCCCTGAGTTGTATAGGAGGTTTTTATCTTATCCGTAAAATGTAATTTTCTCTCCGTACTCATTAATTATCAATATTTGAAACTACTATTAAAATTAATTTACTGATAGCAACTTTCATTCTTTTTATGGTAAAAACTTCAGAAAAAAATTATTTATTTTTTACGTATTTCTCCAGCCAGTTATCCATTTCCCACATCATATGCAGAATGGATTCTTTAGCTCTGTAAGCATGTGATTCGGAAGGAAGTAAAACCAGTCTGGTGATAGCTCCATGACCCTTCAGAGCAGTGTAAAGCCTTTCGCTTTGCATAGGAAATGTACCTGTGTTATTATCTGCCTGTCCGTGAATTAGTAATAATGGAGTCTTGATCTTATCTGCGTAGGAGAAAGGCGACATTTTATTATAAACCAAGGGTGCCTGCCAAAAGGTTCGTTCCTCTGCCTGAAAGCCAAAAGGTGTAAGACTTCGGTTATATGCTCCGCTTCTTGCAATTCCTGCTGCGAAAAGATCGGTTTGTGCCAGAAGGTTTGCTGTCATGAATGCACCGTAGGAATGACCTCCAATGGCAATTCGTTTTCTGTCGGCAACCCCCATTTTTACCAGGTAATTAATAGCGGCCTCTGCATTATACCTGATTTGTTCAATGAAGGTGTCATTTGGTTCTTTATTGCTTTCGCCTACAATAGGCATATCGGCATTATCCAGAACCGCATATCCTCGGGTAACCCAGTAAACCGGCGATCCGGAACTCAACATACTGAATGTATAAGGTGAGCCTTTAACTTGTCCGGCAGCTTCTATTGTTTTAAATTCTCGTGGATATGCCCACATCAATACAGGAAGGGGAGTGTCGCCAACTTTGAAACTAGCCGGTAAGTAAAGAGTCCCTCCCAGGTTGATCCCATCTAAACGAGTATAACTCACCTGTTTTTTCTGCACTCCAATTAATTCAGGATATGGATTTGAAAAATTCGTGATCTGTGTGTACACAGAATCTGACAGATTGACCCTGTAGTAATTTTTGACTGTTTCCGCAGATTCTCTACTGTTGATGATGAATTTACCATTGTTAAAGAAAATAGGGCGCTCAAAATAGGGAGCAGCAGAGTGGAAAATGGTATCCCTGATCTTAGTTTTAATATTGAATTTTAAAATCAGTGGACGATCGCCTTCTGGAGAAGAACCATCGCTGATGCTGAAAATATTCACATTGTCAGGATCACTAAGTCTTTTTATAAGATTGAATTCTGTTAACAATACATGCCTGTTGTATTCATTTTTTCTGGTTACCAGTACGCCAGGATCGCTGTAAGTATCTTCAAAATAGCGATCAAAAAGATTTACTCTAAAGCTTTCTGTTCCCGGTTTAATGAAAATGCGTCTTTCTGCTCTTGTTTTCCACCATCGCTCCGTCATGATTGCTAGTTTGTCATCGCCCCATGTGATGGAATGAAACCGGAAATAACAATCGGCCAATTTGAGTGCATTTTGGTTGAAAGGTGCAGCCTGGGTATAGACAATATCGCGTATTGTTGCCTGTTGTGATGGGTTCCCATTATCCAAAGCCTCTACCCAATAGAGCGTTGCTCCTTTATCGGCACGCCACCCAAATTCTCTTGGTCCTTTTGGAACTCCATCAAATCCTGCCGGAATATTTTCAGCCAAAGGTGCATCAAATAATTTTTTTACCAGTTTACCTTTATCATCATAAACGCTTGTAGTGAAAGGAAATAAGCCTATTGGCACTGTATAGGAATAGGGATGATTGATATTGGAAAGCAGAATATATTTTCCATCTGGAGAATATTCAAATGAACGGATGATCTGTGGCTGGAGGAAATTACTACTTTCTCCTTCCATGCTAAGCAGCTTTAACTGTGAGGTTAAAAATTGATCGAAAGCCATTTCGTCATAAGGGCTTTTCAATAAGTCCTGATAGGTGGGAGCAGGGGTAGATTTTCCAGTGTTTTCCTGAATCACCGGACCTGGAGGTATTAGTTTTGGTTCTGTTAATGCAGTCCTGTTTTGCTCAACAAATTGAGCAAGAATTGTCTTTCCATTCGGGTTCCAGACAAAAATTTTCCCATAAGTTTTATTGATATGATCTTTACCTAGTCGCTTTGCTGCAAGCGATTTTAAATCGGCAACCCATAATTCGATGCCGGTTTGGCTAGTATGGGTAAAGGCAATCTTAGTCTCGTCAGGCGACCAAGTGAGGTCGGAAAGCTTCAGTTCAGCAGGTAATCCGGCGAAAACTGACTCCTCACCAGTGCTCAAGGATTTTAATTTTATTCCTTTAAAATATGATGAACGACTCGGTCCATTGGTTACAGGATCAATCCGAAGTCCGGCAAGGCGATATTCAGGCTGTGATAGCTCAGTTATCGTTGGAAGACCTGACATCTCCAACATAAGCATCCACTCGCCATCAGAACTGATCCTGACTCCCGGACTGAGAGGAGATTCAAGCAGATTGATTAGAGATTGGGCTGGCTTTTTATAGTCTGTATTTTCCTGAGCTATGAGCGGTGTTGTACATACAAAACCTGCTATCAGTATTAAGATGGAGCGTTTAATCATTCAATTTATTAATTTTTTTAATCCCTAAGCATAGAATTAAGGGCACATCGTTTTAATGATAAATTAGATTTGAAAAGATGATTCAATTACCAAAATACATCAACAAAAATAATAAGATATGCTCTTTACCCCTTGCTTAAATTTTAAATTTGTTAAACCTATTTCACCGATCTGAAATCCTGATCAACCTGAATGCTAAGCAGAGACTCGTAAATAAGACGGATCACATTGTCAACGTCTTCTTTATGGATCATTTCAACCGTGGTATGCATATATCGTAAGGGTAGGGAGATCAGTGCAGAAATCACCCCGTCATTTGAATAAGCAAAAGCATCGGTGTCTGTTCCGGTCGATCTGGAAGATGCCTGTCGCTGGAATGGGATGTTATTAGCTTCAGCAGCTTTGATTAATAATTTATTCAGATTAGTTTGTACGGCAGGCGCATAGGAAACTACAGGGCCTTTTCCGCAGGCAAGGTCGCCCTGTGTGATCTTGCTGATCATAGGTGTTTGCGTATCATGCGTAACGTCAGTAATGATCGCAATATTTGGTTTTATACGGTGTGCGATCATTTCTGCACCACGAAGTCCGATCTCTTCCTGCACAGAGTTAACAATGTATAATCCAAAAGGCAATTTTTTCTTATTTTCTGATAATAAACGCGCCACTTCAGCGATCATAAATCCACCTGCACGGTTGTCAAGAGCACGACCAACATAATAGCGATCATTCAGGACCATAAATTCATCCTCATAGGTAATGACACAACCCACATGTATGCCAAGTTTTTCAACTTCATCGCTGCTGGTGCAGCCGCAATCAAGAAATATATTCTTTAAAGTTGGAGCTTCTTCTTTCTCGCCGCTGCGTGTATGAATGGCGGGCCAGCCGAATAGGGCTTTTACAATTCCTTTGTCGGTATGGATGTTCACCCGTTTCGAAGGAGCGATCTGATGGTCGGAGCCACCATTTCTGATGACATAGATCAATCCATCCTTGGTAATATAATTCACGAACCAGGATATTTCATCGGCATGAGCTTCAATCACTACCTTGAATTTAGCTTTCGGATTGATCACCGCAACTGCAGTGCCATAATTATCAACCATATGCTCATCAATATACGGTTTGATGTAATCGAGCCAAAGACGCTGACCTTCCCATTCAAATCCTGTAGGAGATGGATTGTTTATATATTTTTCAAAAAAAGCCAGTGATTTTTTTGTCACCACAGGGATGTGTTTATAGTCTTTATTTTTTGCCATCTTCTTATTTAGTTTTTAATATTTTCTCCA
>JBIIWE010000084.1:0-7637 GCA_044339075.1 Daejeonella sp.
TGATGTTATTTGCATTCATGCTATCAAATAAGGAACTGCTAAATTCTCTTCTGCCCATTAAAACAACCATTAAATTTTATCAACTTACCGGAATATTCATTTGTCTTGCATTTTTATTTATTCTGGTCAGTTTAAATTTACAAATAGATTTTTCCGGATTAAACTGGATCAAATCATCCGCGCCTATATTGGAAAGGGATAATATAACTCACAACATTGGTATACTGAGTATGACTAGATACCTGCTTCCATTTGAAGTATTGTCTGTTTTCCTCATGATGGCATTAATAGGGGCTGCACATCTAGCCAGAAAGGGAAAAAAGATATGATCCCATTAAGTCATTTTTTGATGATCAGTGCCTGCCTTTTTTGTATTGGACTATATGCCGTGTTAACTCAAAAAAATGCCATTCAGATTCTGATAGGAATTGAATTCATGATCAATGCCGCAGTATTAAATTTCGTAGCTTTTGGCAGATTTGATAAAGTAAATGGAGGAGGTCAGCTTTTTGCATTATTTGCAATTGTACTGGCAGCTGCAGGTGTCGCAGTAGCACTAGCAATTATTTTAAATGTTTACAAGCACTTTAAAACGATTGATCCTTCAAAAATTAATAAGCTGAAAGATTAAGATGGAAGAAATCGAATTTCCAGGATTTGTTGGTTTAATTTCACTTCTGGCGATTTTGTTACCATTATTTTCGTTCCTGTTAATTCTTGCCGGTAGAAAAGGAAAGGGGGCTGATCTTGCTCTTATTAATATCTCATTATCTTTCATACTTTCAGTTTATCTTTTCTCCATTATTTGGAATAAACAACCCATTCATTACCAAATCCCCTGGTTTTTAATTGGAAATATTGAATTTAAAGCCGGTGTATTATTAAACAATCTTTCTGTATTAATGATAATCGTGGTTTCAGGAATCTCAGTGTTGGTTCATATTTATTCCAGAACATACATGAAAGACGATCTTAATATTCATAGATATTGGGCTTATTTGGGATTGTTTTGTTTTTCAATGCTGGGTCTGGTTATTTCTGATAACCTTTTATTGATCTATTTGTTCTGGGAACTAGTCGGGTTTTCTTCTTTCCTGTTGATCGGGTTTTGGTATACCAGAACTGCAGCATCTCAGGCAGCCAAAAAAGCTTTTATAATGAACCGGATCGGTGATATTGGTTTCCTTATTGGAATAATAATTATTTTTAGCCAGTTCCGCACACTTGATATTACTGCGCTTTTCGGTGATGTGGGACTGATGAAAGCATCTCTGGTAAAGGATGGTTTATGGATAAGTGCTTCCCAACAGATACCTGAAGTATGGCTCAGTATTGCGGGTATAGCCTTTTTTATGGGCGCTATGGCAAAATCTGCCCAGTTTCCACTTCATACCTGGCTCCCTGATGCTATGGAGGGCCCAACTTCTGTTTCCTCCTTGATCCATGCTGCTACAATGGTTGCTGCCGGTGTATTCTTAATCGCCAGGGTCTATCCTGTTTTTGATCCTTTTGTATTGAATATTATGGTTTGTATTGGCGCATTTACTGCATTTATGGCCGCAACTATTGCATTATCTCAAAATGATATTAAACGTATTCTGGCTTATTCAACTATTTCTCAGCTTGGATTTATGGTCATGGCCCTGGGTATAGGTGCATATTCCGAGAGTATCTTTCATTTAGCGACACATGCTTTTTTTAAATGTTTGCTTTTTCTTGCAGCTGGTTCTGTTATCCATCAGTTTCATCATTACCGTGATAAACTTAGCCTTGATTTCGATTACCAGGATATACGGATGATGGGTGGACTTAGAAAAGGAATGCCAATTACTTTTATTGGGATGTGCCTGGCCTCAGCAGCTCTTATTGGTCTGCCTCTTAGCTCAGGCTATTTATCAAAGGATGCTATTCTTATCTCTGCTTTTGAATGGGCCGGATCAAGAGATGGCATATTCAAAATGCTACCGTTTATAATGGTTATAACAAGCTGGTTTACTGTTTTTTATATTAGCAGATTGGTTTTTAAAGTATTTTTTTCTCAGCCGAAACTAATGAACAGGGAACAGGCTGAACAAATTCAGGATGCACCAAAGCAAATGTCCTTTGTATTATTGATTCTTGCTTTTTTCTGTTTATTTATTGCCTTTTCCTTAAATCCGTTTTCATTTGAAAGCTCATGGCTTTGGAATGGGTTTTCCTCCAATTTATTTCAAAAGGAGGAACTTTACCATTGGCTCTTACCACTGATCCTTAATATTGGAAGTGCTGTACTGATTGTTGTAGCTTATAGAATTTATGTGAAGAATGATGGTATTTACATTTCTGAAAGAAATATTTTTCATCGATTTTTTAGAAAGGAATGGTATCTGAATGAAATTTACCGTTATTTATTTATTGTACCTGTTGAAAAATTTTCAATGGTATGCTATTGGTTTGACAGGAACATTATTGATGCCTTGGTGTTGAAATCTGCTACATTGATCAGCGTATTATCAGGAATTACCCATTGGTGTGACAGAATCCTGGTTGATGGCTTTGTTAATGCATTAGGAACATTTGCTAAATGGATCGGACAATTTTCACGAAATTTTCAGTCTGGTAAAATACAACATTATCTTATATCAATGCTTTTGGTTGTGCTCTCATTTTTTATTCTAACTTATTTTATATGATCTTAATCAAATCATTCAACGCCGCTATGCGGATTTCGGAAGGGAAAAATTGAATATGTTATCAATACTGATTTTTTTGCCGCTTATTGCCGCCTTGCTCATTCTGGTCTTGCCATCAAGATTCCAGCAGCACTATAAATACATTGCTCTAGGGGTAAGTTTGATTCAATTTATATTGAGTTTGATCATTTACTTAAAATTTAACAGCTCCACACTTGCTGCAGGTATTAATAAGGAGTCTCAATACCAATTGCTTGAAAAACTTCCATGGATTCGATTAAATCTGGGCAATATTGGTAGCCTGGAAATTGATTATTTCTTAGGTATCGATGGATTGTCTATGCCATTTCTGATTCTGTCTGCCCTAGTTACTTTTGTAGCAACACTGGCGTCCTGGGAAATTAAAACTAAGCTTAAAGCGTACTTTTCCCTGTTTCTATTGTTGAACACTGCCATAATTGGTGTTTTCTGTGCACTTGATTTTTTCCTGTTCTATATTTTCTATGAATTAATGCTTTTACCACTTTATTTTCTGATTGGAATATGGGGTGGTATTAGAAGGGAATATGCAGCTATTAAGTTCTTCTTATACACGCTGTTTGGTTCTGTGTTTATGCTGCTGGTTATTATAGGTTTATACTTCTCCGTTGTTAACCCTGCAACAGGTAATCATACCTTTAATATGATCCTGATGATGGATCCTGCCAACTATTCTTATGGATCTATTTTTTCAGCTATAGCCGATAAAAACTTGTTTGGCATTTCTGCCAGATTACTTGCTTTCATTGTTTTGTTTGTGGCATTTGCAATAAAAGTGCCGATAGTACCACTGCATACCTGGTTGCCTGATGCACACGTTGAAGCTCCAACACCAGTTTCAATTATTCTTGCAGGCTTGCTTTTGAAGGTTGGTGGTTATGGTATAATCAGAGTCTGCTACAGCATTTTCCCTGACGCTGCTATGCAATCTGCCTGGTGGATTGGTCTGATTGGTGTCGTCTCCATAATTTATGGTGCTTTGAATGCTTTTGCACAAACAGACCTTAAGCGACTGATTGCATACTCTTCAGTTTCCCATATGGGATTTGTACTACTCGGAATTGCATCTTCAACAACCGAGGGTGTAAGTGGTGCCATGCTTCAAATGATTAGTCACGGTGGTTTATCCGCTATGCTTTTCTTCCTAGTAGGTATGCTTTATGACCGTGTGCATGACCGGGAGATTGCAAATTTCCGCGGATTGGCAGATATAATGCCTCAGTTTACAGCCTTTGTCATAATCGCTTTTTTCGCATCATTGGGTTTACCTGGTTTTTCTGCATTTATGGCCGAAGCCTTTACTTTAATTGGCGCGTTTACTTCGGAGCAGATAAACGGACTTATTCCTCGCTGGATGCCTGTAGTGGCTTCAATAGGGATTCTGTTGAGTGCTGCTTATTTCCTCTGGACCTTACAGCGGATGTTCTTTGGTCAGCCACGCTTAAAAGGAGGGGAGGATTGGCTCTCCAGACTTAGCGATGTTAGTGTACGTGAAAAATTCGCTTTAATACCTTTGGTAGCATTGGCTTTAGCACTCGGGATTTTTCCTTCTCTGCTATTTGATAAAATGAATGCTTCTGTTTTAGCCTTTGTTCAATTAATTTCCGGATGATGAACGAATATTTACCGTTAATATCTTCCTCTATTAGTGATACGATCGCAAGCTTATCGTATTTTCAGTCTGAGGCGACTTTAGTGGCTGGATTTCTGCTTGTGATTTTGTCGGACCTTTTTTTAGCTAAAAGATTTTCTCAGTTAAGTTTTGGTTTAACAATCGGTATTGTATTGATTGTAATGGTTCAAAGTTTTGCACTCCTGAACCTAGAGAAAACGCCTTTATTTGGCGGGATGGTGATTGTGGATCATCTTTCCATTCTCTTTAAGATTCTTTTTTGCCTCGTCAGTTTGTTATTTGTTTTGTTTATCCGGTATAATCGTTCCCTACAGCATCATGAAAAGGGTACAGGTGATCTTTATGCTATTCTCCTTGCTGTTCATCTTGGAATGAATCTAATGGCCATGTCAGCTAATTTACTGATGGTATATATGGCTTTAGAGATGGTGTCTCTGGGATCCTATTTAATGGTTGGCTATATTTCGCGTGATCAAAAACAAAGTGAGGCATCAATGAAATATGCTTTATTTGGTGCAGTATGTTCTGCTATTATGCTTTATGGGATATCTCTGTTGTACGGATTTACAGGTAGCCTGTATTTGAATGATCCTTCCTTTATTTCCGGATTAAATAATATTCCGCCCATGGCTTTAGGCGTATCCTTGATGATGGTGCTGGTTGGAGTCGGGTTTAAATTATCGGTTGTACCGCTTCATTTTTGGGCACCTGATGTTTACGAAGGTGCACCAACTCCAGTTACTGCTTTTCTGTCTACAGCTCCGAAAATTGCTGGATTTGCCCTTCTAATTAAGTTTATCGTGGTAATTAATGCTCTTGATCATGCATTTTTTGATATCAAATTAATATTAGCTTCAATCGCTATTGCAAGTATGGTGCTTGGAAACTTTGCTGCGATCTGGCAAAATAATACGAAACGTATGCTTGCTTATTCGTCAATAGGGCATACAGGGTTTATGTTTATGGCGTTGTTTGTTGCTCCAGGACAGGGATATAAGGCACTTATTTTTTACATGTTTATTTATGTGATAATGAATATGGCGGCATTTTTAATTGTAGATGAGATCGAAGAACAAACTGGGAAACAAAATCTGGAAGAATATAGGGGGCTTGGCCGGCAATTTAGTGTGTTAATGGTTTGTTTTGTACTTGTTTTGGTATCCCTGACAGGTTTACCGCCTACCGTTGGATTTACTGCAAAGTTTTTTGTGTTCTCAACTGCATTGGATGCTTATAACTCATCGGGTTCATTGCTAATTTTGCTTATGATCCTATTGGCAGCGATCAGTACCCTGGTATCTTTATTCTACTATTTTAAAATTCCTTTAAATGCATATTTAAAAGATTCAATCAGTTCTGATGTAAGAATTAGTAATACGGCCAAAGCTTTTCTCAGTATGTTTTTAGCATTTTTATTACTTCTGCTAATGGTTTTTCCTTCACTAATTCAACAATTCCTTTGATTCTGAAGCCTGTGCATACTTCTTTTGAATTACTACGATCGGCAGATGATTTTCAGCATTTTTTCCTTGGCTTCTTAGGGATTAAATATCTATTTTTGCAATCTCAGAACTACTTATGAGTGACCAGATTAAACATGAGTGCGGAATCGCACTTATCCGACTTTTAAAGCCTTTATCTTATTATCAGGAAAAATACGGTACCGCCCTGTACGGTTTGAATAAATTGTATTTGCTGATGGAAAAACAGCATAACAGAGGGCAGGACGGAGCTGGTATTGCAACTATTAAACTGGATGTACAGCCAGGTAAGCGCTATATAAGTCGACATCGGGCAATGGGAGCTAATGCGGTTGCAGAGATCTTTGAGTATGTTCAAAAAAAGTTTGCTGATGTTCATAAAGAAAGCCCTGAACTTCTTCAGGATACGGAATGGCTGAAGGAGAATATCAGTTTTACTGGTGAAGTACTCATGGGTCATTTGCGCTATGGTACTCATGGCAAAAATAGTATTGAAAGTTGTCACCCCTTTTTACGCCAGAATAACTGGATGACCAGAAACCTGGTTGTAAGTGGTAATTTTAATATGACCAATGTGGATGAACTTCTGGAACAGTTGTTTGAATTGGGCCAGCATCCTAAGGAAAGAACAGATACTGTTACAGTACTTGAAAAAATCGGACACTTTTTAGATGATGAAAATCAGATATTGTTTGATAAATACAAAAATGAAGGCTTCTCTAATGAGGAGATCAGCCACCAGATTGCAGAACATATTGATGTAGCTTCGATCCTACGACGTTCTGCTAAGACTTGGGATGGTGGTTATACAATCAGTGGTATTTTTGGTCATGGTGATGCCTTTGTCATGCGTGACCCTGTAGGAATCAGGCCTGCATTCTACTATCATGACGATGAAATTGTGATCGTTACTTCTGAGCGGCCAGCCATACAAACTGCATTTAATGTTCCTTTGGAATCAGTAAAAGAAATCAAACCTGGTCATGCCCTCATCATTAAAAAAAATGGAACGGTTAGTGAAGAGCAGTTTAGAGAACCTGAAGAACAAAAATCATGCTCATTTGAGAGGATCTATTTCTCAAGAGGAAGTGATGCTTCCATTTATAAGGAACGAAAGCAACTCGGATTGTATCTTTGTCCCCAGATATTCAATGCCATTGAGAATGATCTTAAAAACACGGTATTTTCCTATATTCCCAATACAGCAGAGGTAGCTTTCTATGGGATGGTTGAAGGTGTTCATAAGTACCTCAGAGATTACCAAAAGGATACTTTACTGAATAGAGCCGACAAAATATCCGATTCTGAACTTGAAGAAGTATTGAATCTTAATGCCAGAATAGAAAAAATTGCGATCAAGGATGTTAAACTCAGAACGTTTATCACCCAGGATGCTGATAGGCAGGATATGGTTGCTCATGTTTATGATACTACCTACGGACTGATCAATAGAGGCGCAGATAACCTGGTAATTCTTGACGATTCGATTGTTAGAGGGACTACCCTTAAACAAAGTATTCTAAAGATCCTCGACCGTTTAGGCCCTAAAAAGATCATAGTAGTTTCTTCTGCCCCACAGATCAGATATCCTGATTGCTATGGGATAGATATGTCAAGAATGGGAGAGTTTGTAGCATTTGAAGCGACCATTTCTTTGTTGAGAGAAACCGGAAGACAAGAGGTAATTGATCGTGTTTATAGTAATTGTATTGAATCAGAAAAGCTTGGGAATAAACAGGTAAAAAATTATGTTCAGGAAATATACAGCCAGTTTACAGATCAGGAAATATCAGACAGGATTGCTCAGATCAT
>JBIIWE010000085.1:0-7635 GCA_044339075.1 Daejeonella sp.
TTGTTTTAAGGTCTGCAACAATAGGCACATGAGGAAAGGCTTTACGCAATGCTCTCACGCCATGCAGCCCTTCTGCCAGAATTAGCGGTGTGCCTGCTTCCAGCCAGTCAACTCCAGCCCTCATGGCCAATGCGGCAGTTTCAAGTGCCTCGTCAATATTTGTTAAATCAAGCGAAATTTGTACTACAGGTTTCATAAGTATATTTTAGATATAGATGCGTTCAGGCTATTTAATTGCTTATTTGAGCGAATTGTCGATTAACCCATTCCCTTTATAAATGAAATGATTCAATTGCTGACTAGGGCTACGATACTGTTTATTAGGTTGCCAGTTTTTTACGGCAATAATGGTGAATACCCTTCCATCATTTTGAACGGAAGGGTATTCACCACAATCTTTATAATTTTGAAAAATTGGTTTAATTTTCAAATAACACCATGTAAATGTATCGCACATATCCCCGTGTAAAAATATGATAATTAGGAATATCTAAAGGTCTGGGCTGTTTTAATAGTCAGCATGAACAGACACCCTAGTCTGGTAATATTCTCACCTTTATGTCTTTAAAAAACACCTTACTCTTTGGATCATGACCTTGGAGTGCAAATGTTCCGGTAGCAATTTTTCTGTTTAGGTGATTTTTAAGTGGGACGTAAGCTTCAGGTTCTGTATAATCTGTTATAATTTTACCGTTTATCTTAGTAATGATGTGTTTCCCTTGAACGATAATAGTTTCTGTAAACCATTCATCATCTTTAACAATAACGTCTCTGGTGTCTAAGATATCATATAATCCGGCTGTCTTTTTCCAGTCGGTATGAGAATTATTCACCTGCACTTCAAATCCTTTGTCAGGGAAATTTTCATCTTGATACGCCGTGTGAAAATAGATTCCCGAATTAGACCCTTTAGTGGTCATTACCTTTGCCTGAAACTCAAAGTTCTTAAAATTGGCATTAGCCACAGGCCCTGCATAATAGAGGTGTGAACGTGGTCCGAATACCATGATGCTCCCATCAACGACAGAGAATGTACCAGGTTTTTCACTGAATTTCCATTCGTTCAATGTTTTGCCATTCCACAGGCTTATCCATTTATTACTGTTTACTTTCTTAACACTTGAGCATGCGGTTAAAATGAATATTGCCGCAAAAAATAAAATGACGTTTTTCATAAAAATACTTTTTAAATTAATGTATATCGTCAAAACAAGTGGACAGTTTAGTTGTTTAAATGTAAGATTTTATCTTTTAAAAACTTACGATTACTAAATTTGTTTTGAGGAAAAGAGTCTCCTCGTCTTACGACAGATCTCTTTAATGATTTCTCTGTAGATTGTTTTGGCTTCTATTCCATGACATTTTTTTTAATTGCTAATGATGGAAACACTCTACTAATTTAGACTATTTTTTGTCCAATTTATGCTGATGATTAACAAAAAAAAGGAGAAAATAGTGGCAGCTTTTCTAATTCCTTTATTGTTGTTATAATAAGTTTATGTGTTGTTTGATTTTTGTTTAATTGTTGTGTAAAAAAGGTTTCCTATCTAGGAATCTTTTTTTTATGCTTGGAAGTCTAATCTTAAAATCCTGATTTAATAGGTTGCCCAAAGAATGAGATAGATTAATTCGTTGATGACAATACATAATTTGTACTACGTCCACCGGCTAGATCTTCTTGTAATATTCCCTTTTCTACTAAGTCTTTGATATCTCGCAAGGCGGTATCGTGTGAGCATTTGGTCATTTTCGCCCATTTGGACGTTTTTAATTTTCCTTCAAAGCGGTCAAATAATTTGTTTAACATGGCTCTTTGGCGCTCATTAATCGGCGTTTTATCCATTCTCTCCCAAAAATTCACCTTCAACATCAAGGTGCGGAGTTGCGCTTCGGTGTCCAATAGCGCTTTGTGAACACATTGAAGAAACCAATGTATCCAATCCGTGATGTCTCCGTCACTATGTTGGACTTTTTGCAATGTGGCATAATAATTTTTTTTCTGGACCAACATTTGACTCGACATACTGTAAAAACGCTCTGAAGACTTTTCTGCTCTTGCCAAATACAAATCACTAATCGCACGGGCAATACGTCCATTTCCATCGTCAAAGGGATGTATAATGATAAACCAAAAATGCGCAATGGCAGCTTTTAGTACAGGATCCATAGGTGCATCGCGATGTAGCCAATCCAGGAAAATATCCATTTCCTGTTGGACGCGGTCAGCTTCTACCGCCACATAATGCACCTTCTCCCTACCCAAAGCACCAGATACGATTTGCATTTCTCCATTACGATAGCGACCCACATCAATTTTATACATACCACTATAGCCGGTAGGGAAAAGTGCGGCATGCCAACCACATAATCGCTCTTGGCTGATAGGGATTTCAAAATTTTGGGTTGCATCTAAAACCATATCCACAACACCCTCCACATTCCGATCGACGGCGGCTAATCCACCCACATCTATTCCCAATCGTATGGCCACCGAAGAACGAACGTGATCATAGTTCAGTCGTTCTCCTTCAATCTCAGACGATTTGACCACATCCAAGGTCAAGCAATTCAGCTTGGCATCTTGTCGGGACTGAAATCCGATAGCATTCATTTGACCCGAAATTTTACCCTGCATGAGGCGCACTTCCCCTAAAAGCGAATTGAGTTCCGCATCTTTCCATGTAAAATTAGGCCAGCTTGATGATTGATATATGTATTTTGCCATTTTCAAGTAAATGTATTGCGGTAAATATACCCATTATTCTACGCATATATGCGTAGAATATGAAAACTATTCGACGCATTTGTTTTTCATTACAATGAATAATGCCTCTCTAAGACCCTTACCCCAAAAAATCTCCTATTTTTTAAATCGAATATTTACGAATAAATACAGATATGATGGGCGCGTAGGCCAACAAATATCACGAACTCCCCTTTTTCAATTTCCTCCTGTGTCAATTTTGATTATAATAACTCTTGGAATTCAAGCGATTTTTAAATGCTCGTTTTGACGTACTAATCGATTCAATGGTTTTAGAAACCTCCACAATTGGTTGAGATACGATAATGATATCTTTTCGATTTACTCTCCCCTTTTTTTAGATACCAAACACATGTGGAGGAGAAAAGGTATGACTTTCAGGAGTGAGAACTCCTTCATCATTGAAGATTTTTGAGATTTTTCGATAACCGATAGGGGTAAGAATATCTTCTTTAAAACCTCTATTTTTTTCGAATAAATGAACTTGGGATTCCTTATACTTAGATTCCCAAAAAGACGTTGATTCTATTCTTAGATTGAACTTTACTAGTAAGATGCAGGGGTAAGAAAAATGACCTGTTTCTGTTATTCCACGGTAACCGATTTAGCAAGGTTTCTTGGCTGATCAACATTGCAACCTCTCATTACAGCAATATGGTATGAAAGAAGCTGTAATGGGATTGTAGCAAGCAATGGCAAGAATATTTCATCTGCATCGGGTATTTCAATGGTGAAATCTGCCATGTTCCTGACAACGGTATCTCCTTCAGTAACAATGGCAATTACTTTACCTTTTCGGGCTTTTACTTCCTGGATATTGCTGATGACCTTTTCGTATGAAGAGTTTTTCGTGGCAATGAATACTACAGGCATTTCCTCATCAATCAGAGCAATCGGACCGTGTTTCATCTCTGCTGCAGGATAACCTTCTGCATGGATATAAGATATTTCTTTGAGCTTCAGTGCGCCTTCCAATGCTACCGGAAATCCACTTCCTCTGCCCAGAAATAGGAAATTTCTGGCATCTTTGAATTTTGTAGCAATCTCTTTAATACTGTCGTTTGAAAGCAGGCATCTTTCAATCATTGATGGGATATTGTCGAGTTCTGTAAGCAGATCGATTAACTTACTTTGTGTGATTGTGCCTCTTTGCTGAGCCATATATAGGGCCATCAATGTAAGTACGGTCACCTGAGCAGTAAAGGCCTTGGTTGACGCAACCCCTATTTCCGGCCCCGCATGAGTATAAACTCCTGCATGGCTTAGTCTCGGGATTGAAGCACCTACCACATTGCAAATACCAAAGATGGTTGCACCTTTTTCCTTAGCCAGTTCAATAGCCGCCATGGTATCGGCTGTTTCTCCCGATTGGGATACCGCAATCACAATGTCTTTTTCTGAAATGATCGGGTTACGATATCTGAACTCTGAAGCATATTCTACCTCAACTGGGATACGTGCATATTCTTCAATGAGATATTCTCCAACCAGTCCCGCATGCCACGATGTTCCACAAGCAACAATGATGATCCGGTCTATGTTTTTGAGCTTTTCTGCATATTCTTTGATACCACCTAGTTGTACCAGTCCCTTTTGCGGATAGATTCGGCCTCGCATACAATCTTTGATAGAACGGGGTTGTTCATAGATTTCTTTCAGCATGAAATGATCGAATCCACCTTTCTCAAGCATCTCAAGTTTTAGCTCCAGCTCCTGAACGTATGGAATCTGAACCACATTGTTGATATTTTTGATCAACAGTTCATTCCTTTTTATGTAAGCGATCTCATTATCATTTAAATAGATCACATTTTTGGTGTATTCTATTATTGGAGAAGCATCAGAAGCAATGAAATATTCTTTTTCTCCAACGCCAAGTACCATCGGACTGCCTTTGCGTGCTGCAATGAGTTCATCGGGTTCATCCTTACTCATAATCACAATGGCATAAGCACCTATTACCTCATTTAGAGCTATTCTGACTGATTCTCTGAGATCTAGCCCGGTTTGCTGCTGAATATCCTCAATTAGGTGAATAAGAACTTCTGTATCCGTATCACTTTTGAAAATATGGCCTCTGGATAAGAGGGCCTCTTTTAATGAAGAATAGTTTTCGATAATGCCATTATGAATAATAGCTAATCGGCCGTCACCGGAAGTATGAGGGTGTGAATTTCGATCGGATGGCTCTCCATGGGTAGCCCATCTGGTATGGCCCATCCCAATTGTGCCTTTTAGATCTTCGTTTTCTACAGATTTTTCAAGATCACTTACCTTACCTGCTTTCTTATAAATGTTAAGAGTCCCGTTCATTAGCGCAACACCAGCGCTGTCATAACCACGGTATTCCAGGCGATGCAATCCTTTTATAACTATAGGCCAAGCTTCGCGGAAGCCAATGTAACCAACAATTCCGCACATAATAATCAGAAGTTAATATTGAGCAAAACTACTTATTTAGAAGAGTAGTTTTTGTTGAATTGTAAATTAATATTCTAGTTGATTTTGCTGTAAATAATATTCAGCTTCATTTTATAACTAACACCTGCTTTTCCGCTACCAATAACAGCACTGCTAGCTGTTGTTCCTGATGAAACAGGGCCTTGTTGCCGGTTGTAATTCAAGCTTATCGGAGCAATGAATGTATCATATTGCTTTAATTTACCTTTTAAAATATCCTGAATATAGGTTGTAATGATAAACTTATATCGCTTATTTGTTGTGTCGTAGTATCCACCAAAATCAAAGTCAGTCATTGAAATCACAGGATTAGTACTAAAATCGGGTACAAATTGCCTTTGGCTTGCAATGTCGTTCTGGTAAAGTAATAATCTTTTTGCAGGCTGGAATTTGTCAATTCCACCTACAACTGACAGGATAAGCTCAGCCTTATTAATTGTGATATTGCCAAGGCTTTTTAACTTATCAATATATGGAAAGCGAATTCGTGTACGAACTCCGCCTAGGCCTTGAACATAAGTTAAGTCAAATTTCGTGTTTGGGTTACTAAGCTGTGTCTGAATATTAGTGCCAGTATAATCATGCTTAAAATCTGCAATTACCGGAGCTGACTTATTCTTAATTGGAAATTTGTGAAGTGTTGTATCAATTAATGCACCATTCTGGCTTTTGTAATAAACTTCAAGTCGGCTTGAGTCTGTTAGATTCAAAAATGCTATTCCTCCAGCACCTGTGGTTTGGGCTTTGTTAACTGTGAGATAAAGTCCTTTTATTGATTTACTTAGTTCTAAATCGCTTGCCAGAACTGTTGAAGGGGCATTCAAAAAGTTAGTGGTGACGAAGTTGCGATCTAAATGGATACGAATATGAGGTGCTTTTGATTTTTGCACGTCTGCTTTACCAGTAAGCAATTCAGTTACTCTTACACTATCCTTTAAATTGAATCTTAAAGTCTTACTGCCAAGAATTGAACTATTATAACTTACGGGCTTTGTATTATAATAAGGAGTTGCTTCGCTTAATGCTTCTCTAAGCTGATGAACTTCAACCAGGAATTTTGAGGTGCTGTCACCATGAAACTCATTACCATAATATAAAACTAATACGGCGGAATCTAATACAGGGCTTGTGCCAAATGTAAGTCCCGGGGGCTCAAGTGTCAGAGACAATGCAATGTTTGCTGTAGTTTTACCCATTATTGGGTCATTCAGATATCCTAGAGGATACTGTTCCAGGGTATTGGTAATGATGGTATCTTCAGTTACAGTTGATGCATTCACTGTAATGGTGTCTATTAAACTTCCTTTAATCTCCGTTGCAGCGTCAACATCAAGTCCGATTGATTCAGTTTCCTGACAAGCACTTAAAATAAAAAGACTTATCAACAGCGTTAATAAGTCTAGTTTGTATAATTTCATCTGTATTACATTTTTTTTTAAAAGCCCCATGACTGTTTTGTTTATCACTCCTGACTAATTTTAATCCTGTCAGTGGTTCAGGTCATTTGCTTAGTTACTTTTACACTAATGAAATAAGTTCTTCGCTAACTATTTCTTCGTAAAGGTTGTAATAATTTTCGTAATCTGAAGTAGAATTGAACTCCAGTGTTGGTTTATTGCCTTTTTTAACAAACTTTAACACTTCATCATTGATGTTCTCACTAGCATAAACAACTGCATCTGAGTATGAAATTGCACCCAGGTTAAGAGCTGTATTAGTAGCTTCTGAATACATTTGAGTATGCTCAGCAGTCATTCCATTCATAATTGCCTTTTTGGCAAAATCAGAATTTAACGAGTTCTGGAAATGATCATCGTATACAGAGTAAACAACTTTAGAATTTTTGAAAGTTGGATCGTCTTTGTATATAGTTTTTAAATAAGCTGGTACTAATGAGCTCATCCAGCCATGGCAATGAACAATTTCTGGAGACCAGCCTAATTTTTTGACTGTTTCAAGAGCACCTTTACAGAAGAAAATAGTACGCTCGTCATTATCTTCATAAAACTTATTACTATTGTCTGCAAAGACATGTTTTCTTTGAAAATATTCCTCATTGTCAAGGAAATAAACCTGCATACGGGCTGAAGGGATCGAAGCAACCTTAATTATCAGAGGGTTATCATTGTCGTTAATGATAATGTTCATGCCCGAAAGACGAATAACTTCATGAAGCCTGTTACGACGTTCATTAATATTTCCGAAGCGGGGCATCAGGATACGTATTTCGAATCCTTTGTCCTGCATCGCTTGTGGTAGGTGACGTGTAATCTCAGAAATTTTGGTTAATTCTAGGAAAGGCGACATCTCATGCGTAATAAAAAGAATCTTGGTTTTTGCCATCTCCGATTTGGTTAATTTGGGGTTGTAAAAAAATTAGAAGAGCAAAGATAAGCATTATCTTATGAAAT
>JBIIWE010000086.1:0-7623 GCA_044339075.1 Daejeonella sp.
CTCCTGGGCTGAAACGCTATGGATGCAAATAATAAGAAAAATAAATCCGATGAAACTTTTCCAACTCATTAGTCTATTCTACTCCAATACCATGACAGTTCTTATACTTCTTACCGCTTCCGCAAGGACAAGGGTCGTTTCTTCCGATCTTATTCTCAACGCGAATAGGCTGGGACTTTTGCAATTCCCTGGTATCATCTACTGGCATGCCACCTGCAGATTGCCCAAGTTCAGGTTTTGACACCTTTAACTTACTCAAATCCTGACGAGGCTGAGGACGAGCCTCACGAACCTGACTAGGATCTTGCGATGGTATATTTCCTTTAAACAGGAAGCTGACAATATCCTTATTTACCGTAGCAAGCATTTGTTTGAACATATTAAATGCTTCCATTTTATACACGATCAATGGATCTTTCTGCTCATAAACAGCATTCTGAACAGATTGCTTCAGCTCATCCATCTCACGTAAGTGCTCTTTCCAGGCATCATCGATTAGTGCCAAAACAACGGTCTTTTCGAAGGCTTTAAACACATCATGACCTTTACTTTCAACTGCTTTTTTAAGATTTGCAGCTACCTGAACCGAGCGAATCCCATCAGAGAATGGAACCACTATATTTTCAATCTGATCGCCACGCTCTTTCAGCACATCCCGAAGTACCGGGAAAGTTTGCTGGGCAATTGCTTCTAGTTTACGGTGATAGAAACTCTCGATCTTTTCAAAAATTCTGTCTGTAAGATTATGAATATTGGTCTCGGCGAACTGCTTTTCAGTCATTTCTGGATCTAGCGAGAAGATACGGATGATTTCCATTTCGAAGCCTTCAAAATTGCCCTGTTCTTTGTATTCCGTGCAGATATCTTCCACCACATCAAAAATGGTATTGTTCAGATCCACATCCAAACGCTCTCCAAACAAAGCATTTTTACGTTTTGCATAGATCACCGAGCGCTGAGAGTTCATCACATCATCATACTCCAGCAACCGCTTACGAACACCAAAATTGTTCTCTTCCACTTTACGCTGTGCACGTTCAATAGATTTGGTGATCATAGAATGCTGAATTACTTCACCTTCCTCAATACCCATTCTCAGCATAATATTGGAGATACGCTCTGACCCGAATAAACGCATCAGGTTATCTTCCAAGGAAACGAAGAACTGACTTGAACCCGGGTCACCCTGACGACCGGCACGACCACGCAGCTGTCTGTCGACACGACGAGATTCATGACGCTCAGTACCTACAATTGCCAAACCACCTGCATCTTTCACACCTGATCCAAGCTTGATATCCGTACCACGACCCGCCATATTGGTAGCTATGGTTACTGTTCCTGCCTGTCCTGCCTCTGCAACAATATCCGCTTCTTTCTGGTGAAGTTTTGCATTCAGTACATTATGTTTGATGCCCCTGAGTTTAAGCATTCTGCTCAGGAGCTCCGAGATCTCCACTGAAGTTGTACCCACCAATACCGGTCGGCCAGCTTGTGTTAATCTGGTAATTTCATCCGCAACAGCATTGTATTTCTCACGAACAGTGCGATAGACCATGTCTTCCTCATCCTTACGCTTAGCAATAACATTGGTAGGGATTTCAACTACATCCAACTTATAGATCTGCCATAACTCGCCAGCCTCTGTAACTGCTGTTCCAGTCATACCACAAAGTTTATGGTACATTCTGAAGAAGTTCTGCAGGGTGATGGTGGCATACGTTTGTGTGGCATCCTCTACCTTCACATTTTCTTTTGCCTCGATTGCCTGATGTAATCCGTCAGAATAACGGCGTCCATCCATGATACGGCCTGTTTGCTCATCAACCAGTTTGATTTTCCCCTCGTCAACGATGTATTCTACATCAATTTCAAAAAGCGTATACGCTTTTAACAGCTGATTAACGGAATGTATGCGTTCAGATTTGATTGAGAAATCGCGCATCAGCGCATCTTTCGTTTCCACCTTCTCTTCCGTTGAAAGAGTTGATTTTTCGAGCTCAGCAATCTCAGTACCTACATCAGGCATCACAAAGAAATTCTGATCTTCACCAGAGCTGGTGATCAGTTCGATACCTTTTTCAGTTAATTCAACCTGGTTATTTTTTTCATCGATCACAAAGAAAAGCTCAGAATCTACCTTTGGCATCTCCTTGTTTTGGTTTTCCATGTAATAGTGCTCCGATTTTGTAAGCACTTGCTTCATGCCAGGCTCACTCAGAAATTTGATCAGCGCCTTGCTTTTGGGCAAACCACGATAAGCTCTCAATAAGGCTAAACCACCTTCCTGCGGACCGCCATGGCCTTCGTTAATTGATTTTTTGGCCTCATTTAAAACACCGTTTATGAAATTTTTCTGCGCAGTAACCAATCGCTCAATACGTGGTTTCAGATCATAAAATTCATGCTCATCACCTCGAGGAATCGGTCCAGAAATAATCAATGGCGTTCTTGCATCATCGATCAAAACCGAATCTACCTCATCCACCATGGCGAAATGCAATTTACGCTGAACCAGACTTTCCGGGTTCAGTGTCATATTGTCACGCAGGTAGTCGAAACCAAATTCATTATTGGTACCAAATGTGATATCAGCCAGGTAAGCTTTACGTCTTTCTTCAGAATTTGGCTGATGTTTATCGATACAATCAACGGTTAATCCGTGAAATTCAAATAGCGGTCCGTTCCATTCGGAGTCACGACGAGCCAGGTAATCATTCACGGTTACGATGTGAACACCCTGTCCGGATAGTGCGTTAAGGTAGGCCGGTAAAGTTCCAACAAGGGTTTTACCCTCACCAGTTGCCATTTCGGCGATCTTTCCCTGGTGCAATACAACACCACCAATCAGCTGCACATCATAATGAACCATGTTCCAGGTTACTTCAGTACCTGCAGCAAGCCATGTATTATGATGCGTAGCTTTATCTCCATTAATAATTACATTCTTTTTGCGGGCAGCCAGTTCACGGTCGGCCTGTGTTGCGCTTACCTCGATCGTTTTATTTTCAGTGAAACGGCGAGCGGTATCCTTCATCACAGCAAAGGCTTCAGGCAAAATTTCAATCAGCACTTTTTCAAGTTCAGCATCGCGATCTTTATGAAGTTTATCCAACTGATCGTATAATGCAGTTTTCTCATTGATCGGAAGATCTTCAGATTCAGCTTTAGCCTTAACTTCAGCGATCTCTACATCAATTCCGGCAAGGTATTCTTTAATGCGTGCTTTAAAATCATGGGTTTTCTGTCTTAACTCATCATTGCTTAAGGCAGATAATTTAGCGTATTCTTCTTTGGTGTTTTCAACCAATGGCTGAATTAACTTAATATCACGGTTTGATTTGCTACCGAAAAGCTTACTAATAAGTGCTAACATATGAATGCGAAATATTTAAAATCAAAATATACAACAACTAAGCCACAGCTAATAATTAGCCAGAATGGCACCATTGGAGTGCAAAATTACGATTATTAATTAGGAATAAAGTGGAGCTGATCGTATTTAAAGTTACAAGCCATGTGGCATAGAAACGGGAACTGAAAATCTCTAATATTTGTCACAGTTTTCCTCAATTCCCGGAAAATCTAAGAAGAGAGCTAAAAACTAGGGGGTACATTAGCCCCCTGCCACTCAAATTTCAAATTTTTTAGATCGCTAAGGTCATCAATGATCAATTGATCTTTTGAGACTTTTTGAATCTATCCATTCAATCAGGTCAAATCCTGTAATCGTACAGGCTTCATTCGCGACGTGAGGATGTGAATGATAAGCCACGCAATTATATAGGCAAAGCCGCAAATAATAAAGATAATATTATATCCTGCAGTAATATTTCCGGCCAGTTTATAATAATCAAGTATAAAGCCGACAAGTAAAGGGAAAAAAGTAGAACCGATGGAACCGGTCATTCCACCAATTCCCACTACAGAACTTACAGCCTTTTTGGGAACCATATCAGACACAATAGTAAAGATATTGGAGCTCCAGGCCTGATGGGCTGCAGCGGCGATGCTTATAATCCCTACTGCAACCCAGATATCTGTAGCAAACCGTGCCAGAAGGATTGGGAGTACACAGATAGCCGCTGAAAGCAATGCTGTTTTTCTTGCTTTTAATACAGGCCAACCCTTTCGAATAAGATAGGAGGATAAATACCCCCCGGCAATACTGCCTATTGTGGTTGCTGCATAAACTATCACCAGATGCATACTAGGCTTTTTTAGGTCGAGATTAAAGGTGCTTGAAAAATAAGAAGGCAACCAGAACAGAAAAAACCACCAGACGGGGTCAGTTAATAGCTTTCCAATTATAAAAACCCAAGTTTGTTTGATTGAAAGCAGCCGACTCCACTTAATCGAACCTGTATGCGATGAATCTGGGTCATGATCGCTATGAATAAGTTCAAATTCCTCCGGACTGATTTTTTTATGCCGGGATGGAATTTCATAAAACAGCCACCAAAAAATTAGCCAAACAAAACCTAGGGCGCCGGTAATCAGGAATGCTTCTTGCCAGCCGTAAAGGCCCAATATCCATGGAACCATAACTGGGGCCACTACCGCTCCAATACTTGTACCTGAGTTAAAAATACCGGTTGCCAAAGCGCGTTCTTTTTTAGGAAACCATTCTGCTACTGCTTTAACGGCTGCCGGGAAATTCCCTGCCTCACCCAAACCTAACAGACCTCTGACCATTCCAAAGCCCAGGGTAGTTTTGACAACTGCATGCAACATGGCTGCCACACTCCAAACTACAATGGATATTGAGTAACCGATTTTACTACCGATCTTATCTATAATATTTCCGAAAATAATGAACCCGAGGGCATAGCAGGCTGCGAAAGCCATCACAATATTTGCATAATCGGATTCCGTCCAGTTAAACTCCAACTCCAAAGTTGGTTTCAGCAGACCAATAACCTGACGGTCAATATAGTTTATGGTAGTAGCAAGAAAAAGTAAACCGCAAACAACCCATCGATAATTCCCAAATACATTCTTATTCATACTTAATAGCTTAGCCGGTAAATAAATTTTATATGATTAAAAGTTAAAATAGTTTTTTGCGTTATTATAACAAATGTTCTGAATGATCTGACCTAACCAGGCAATATCGGCAGGAAGTTCCCCATTCTCTACATCCTCGGCAAAGAGGTTGCATAAAATTCTTCTAAAATATTCATGACGCGGAAAGGAAAGAAAGCTTCTCGAATCGGTTAACATGCCCACAAAGTGGCTGATAAGGCCTGCATTCGATAATGAGTTGAGCTGTTTTGTCATGCCATCCTTCTGATCCAGGAACCACCAGCCTGAGCCGAACTGAATCTTTCCGGCAAATGAGCCATCATTGAAATTGCCAATCATGGTAGCCATAATATCGTTATCTGCAGGATTAATATTATAAATAATAGTCTTTGCCAGTTTATTATTGCGATCAAGATTATTGAGGAATTTGGAGAGCGAACTCGCCTGATGAAAATCGCCTATAGAATCCCATCCCGTATCGGGACCAAGTTGCTGCTGCATTCGTGAACTATTATTACGCAAAGCACCCAAATGATACTGCTGTACCCATCCCTTATCATGGTCCCACAATGCAAAGTTAAACAACATAGCAGACTTGAACTTAAGAACATCTGAATGATCAAGCACCTGATTTCTACGTATCTTATCGAAGATAAGCGTAATTTCTTCATCTTTGTAATCCTCTGCATAAATATATTCCAGTCCGTGGTCAGATACAGTACAGCCATTTGCGGCAAAGTATTCATGCCGCATCCTCAAAGCAGTCAGATAACTTTCCAGATTTTCGATAGCTGTATCTGTGAGAATCTCGAGCCTGTTTATGTACTCATTAAGTGAAGAAGTGTTTTCGGCAGCCATGGCCTTGTCGGGGCGGAAAGCAGGCAATACCCGAATTCCAAAATTATCATTCCTGATTTTCTGGTGGTGCTCCAAACTATCCAGTGGATCATCTGTTGTACAAACCGTTTGCACATTCATTTTTGTCAGCAGGCTACGTACAGAGTAATCAGGGGTATTCAGTTTCTCATTGCAGGTGTCATAAATCTTTCTTGCCGTATCGGGTGAAAGGATATCCTTTATGCCAAAATAACGCTGAAGCTCAAGATGCGTCCAGTGATACAGTGGATTCCGTAAAGTATAGGGTACCGTTGCAGCCCACTGTTCAAACTTTTCCCAATCTGATTTTGTTCCAGTACAATAACTTTCATCAATACCGTGGGTACGCATCGCCCTCCACTTATAATGATCGCCATTCAGCCATACTTGTGAAATAGTTTCAAACTGCATATTTTCTGCAATCTGATCCGGAGGAAGGTGATTATGATAATCAATTATCGGCATCATTTTCGCAAAATCATGATAAAGCACATGTGCAGTTTTGCTCTGAAGCAGGAAATTATCATCTAAGAATGATTTCATATATTTCAATGTTTATTTTAACGATTGAAAGCCAAATGAAGACCGGATGGCCTGCATAAAGCTCCTTTAATATCAAAAATATAAATTAAAGCGAAATGCCCCTTTTCCAGGGAATAAAGTCATTCTGCATGTGTCGCACCGCAGCAACCTCAGTTTCGCCGCTGGCAACAGAAATTACATATTCAAGAATCCGATCACCCGCTTCTGAAATTGTCTCTTCACCTTCAATGATAAGCCCTGTATTCAGGTCCATGATATCCCTCATGCGATTAAATAAATCAGTATTTGTCGCTATTTTAACTACCGGAGTAACCGGGTTTCCTATTGGGGTGCCCAGTCCTGTAGTAAAAAGCACAATATTTGCTCCTGAAGCCACCTCAGCCGTTGTAGATTCAACATCATTCCCGGGAGTACATAAGAGATTCAGTCCTGGTTTTGAAACTTTTTCAGGATAATCGAGGACATCAACAATTGGCGATGTCCCTCCTTTCTTAGCGGCACCTGCCGATTTGATCGCATCTGTAATGAGGCCATCTTTAATGTTCCCCGGAGAAGGGTTCATATCAAAGCCGGATCCGGCTGCAATGGCCTGGTTATTGTAGCTTTTCATTAGGTTTAAAAATCGTTCTGCCGCTTCCTCAGTAACACAACGGTCACTCAGGTCCTGTTCAACACCGCAAAGCTCAGGAAATTCGGAAAGGATAACAGAACCACCTAGGGCTACGATCAGGTCAGAGGTATAACCTATGGCAGGGTTTGCTGAGATTCCTGAGAATCCGTCAGATCCTCCGCACTCAAGCCCTATGCAAAGCTTACTCAATGGCGCCGGCTGACGTACATTTCTGTTAGCCTGGATCAAACCAGCCAGAGTCTGCCTGATCGATAAGGAAAACAAATCAGCTTCTGTACCGATCTGCTGTTGTTCAAGTATATAAAGAGGCTTATCAAAGGAGGCACTACGCTTAGCTATTTCTTCCTGTAAAATAGACACTTGTGCATTTTGGCAGCCAAGGCTCAGAATTGTTGCACCTGCTACATTGGAATGTGTGATATAACCAGCCAAAAGTCCACAAAGTGTTATTGCATCTTCTCGGGTACCACCGCATCCTCCGTTGTGTACCAGAAATTTAATTCCGTCAACATTCGGAAATATACGTTCCTGATTTTCCTCAGACGTTT
>JBIIWE010000088.1:0-7590 GCA_044339075.1 Daejeonella sp.
ATACGATTATTTTAAGAAGAAATAAAAGAGACACATATACACCATCAGTCGGCATAACTGATAATATAACTGGAACCAAGATCAGACCAGGGTCAGAACTTGCACTAAAGTTTTCATCACCCGTAAAATCATACGATGTTAAGCTTATAAGCATACTGGAAGACTCCCTCGCAATAAAGGGTTATGAACTCGTGAAAAACGAAAAAAATCCAAGAACATATACTATAAAATACCCCTGGAAACTAAAGAAACAATATATATTAAGGTTGGAAAATAATGCCTTTACGGATATACTTGGAAATAAAACAAAAATATACGCAAGAAAATTTGATCTGGATAGCGAGGATAATTATGGAAGTATATCCATTAAGATCACCGTACCGGATACCAGTAAAAACTATATCATACAATGGCTGAGTGAGAGTGATAAGGCCTTAAGACAAGACCAGATTAGCAAGAACACGGTATTAAACTATACCAGATATCCAACAGCAAAGTACAAGATAAGGGTCATCTACGATGAGAATAATAATGGTGAATGGGATACTGGAAATGTAATTTTAAAGAGACAACCCGAAAACACCTGGACATTTGAAAAAACTATATCCTTGCGACCGAATTGGGATCTAGAAGAGAGTGTAACTATTCCGAACCCGGGATAAACCAGTTGGAATACATTTTATAATTCTCTGGCAACTTCTTTAATAAAGCGATCTGTTCTTCGGTTAGAGGTTTAATCTTCCTTGCAGGTACACCCGCATATAAATAGCCAGACTCACAAACAGTGTTTTCAAGAACAATGGCTCCCGCGGCAATGATACAGAACTCTTCCACAATAGCATGATCCATGACTATTGCGCCCATGCCAATCAAAACATGATCTTGTAAAGTACATCCATGAACCAAAGCGTTATGACCAATTGAAACATTACTGCCTATACTAGTTGCCGCAGTTAAATAGGTACAATGGATAACAGCGCCATCCTGAATATTGGTATTATCACCAATCCTAATGTAATTTACATCTCCCCTGATCACTGCGTTAAACCAAACAGAACAATGCTTACCCATGGTAACATCACCTACTATGGTAGAATTTTCAGCTAGAAAACAACTTTCACCCATCACTGGATAAACACCTTTCACTGGTAATATAAGTGGCATAATTTATAGATTAAAATACAGTATCATGAGGTTCTTGAGCATGCGGTTTATAGTCTGTAGTATAATGCAAACCGCGGCTTTCCTTACGCATCATGGCAGATTTAATTACTAAAAAAGCATTCTGGATCACATTCCTTAGTTCACATAACTTAACAGATAAGGTAGTCTTTTTATAAAAGCTTTCTGTTTCTTCATGTAATAACCCTAAACGGCGCATTGCACGATCTAGCCTGAAATCAGATCTCACAATACCCACATAATCACTCATAACCTTTTGTGTTTCACGAAGATTATGGGTAACCAAAATATCTTCATTTGATAATTTAGTATCCGTTTCATCCCATTCTGGTATGTTATCAGGAATAACATTATCCCTAAACACTTTGATAGCATGTTCAAATATTCTATGAGCAAATACTGGTGCTTCAAGAAGAGAATTTGAGGCCAATCGGTTTGCACCATGAAGACCGGTAGAAGTACATTCACCGCAAGCATACAAGCGATGTATGGATGATCTTCCAACATCATCAACCAGAATACCACCACACATATAATGTGCAGCAGGGGTTACAGGAATCATATCACGAGTCATATCTATTCCAATACTTAGACACTTGGCATAAATATTTGGGAAATGAGACAATATATCAGCCTTGGCACGATGCCTTATATCTAGATAAACAAAATCGTCTCCCGACTTCTTCATTTCAGCATCAATTGCACGAGCTACGATATCACGGGGAGCAAGAGAACCCCTATCATCATAATTCTGCATGAATTCTTCGCCATTCTTCCTCTTTAAAACACCACCAAAACCTCTAACAGCTTCAGAAATTAAAAAAGAAGGATATTCACCAGGATTATATAAAGCTGTAGGATGAAATTGAATAAATTCCATATTCCTAACTTTCGCTTTAGCACGATAGGCCATTGCAATACCATCACCAGTAGCTATTACCGGATTTGTCGTGGTAGCATAAATATGACCTGCGCCACCCGAAGCCATTAAGGTGACTTTAGATAAAAACTTTTCAACCTTATTTGAAGCGGTATTCAAAGCATAAATACCATAACATTCGATATCACCTGATTTTTTATCTACAAATTCTCCAATATGATGCTGAGTAATAAGTTCAACAGCAAAATAATGTGTTAAAATTTCAATATTAGGATTACTATGAATTTGAGCAAGTAAGGCCCGCTCTATTTCAAAACCAGTAATATCCTTATAATGCAGAACACGACTTTCAGAATGTCCACCCTCCTTGGCAAGATCAAATATTCCTTTTTTTGTTTTATCAAAATGGGTACCATACTTAATAATTTCATCAATTCGAGCTGGACCTTCCTTTACAACAATTTCAACAATATGTTTGTCGCATAAACCATCACCTGCAATAAGAGTATCTTCAATATGTTTATCGAAGGAATCCTCCTGCTTATCTACAACTACAGCTACGCCACCCTGAGCATATTTTGTATTAGACTCATCTTCATTAGCTTTTGTAACTATCAGAACCTTACCATATTGTGCCGCTTTTAATGCAAAGCTCAAACCGGCAATACCTGACCCAATAACTAAAAAATCAACATTCTTCATGGTATAAAAAACTAAAACGTATCGCTATTACAGATCATGTTAATAACCTCCTCAAAGATGTTAATTTAGTGGTAATAGTAGTTGAATAAAATACAAACAGACTTATAAATAGTTCTATTCAACCGAAATTAGTTTATTTTTGATTTAGTTTTAATCAAATAATTAAGAGTATTCCACTTTTTATAATCTATAAAAATTGCACATATAACTAATTAAAAAAAAATTAGGATAATTAAACTACTTGTATATCAATAATATAGCGTTAAATAATTGTTTAGAAATTGTTAACAATAAATTAAAAACAATTAATCATATACTATTGAGTACATTTTATAAACATTACTAACACACTAATAAACAATAAGAATATTATTTAAAATATAAATTGTATTTATTGAATAGTTGATAAATGAATACCTTCGAAGAACTTAATAGCAAAGGATTTATAGACGAACCGATTGACCCATCCCTGGATCTGTTCGCAGAAATTAAACGGTTAAAAAAAGAAAAAAATGCGGTTATACTAGCACATTATTACCAGGAGCCAGACATTCAGGATATTGCTGATTATATTGGAGATAGTCTTGGATTATCACAGGAAGCAGCTAAAACTGATGCTGATGTAATTGTTTTTGCCGGAGTACATTTTATGGCAGAAACAGCAAAAATACTATCTCCTCAAAAGAAAGTATTATTGCCAGATTTAAAGGCAGGGTGTTCTTTATCAGATAGTTGTCCGCCAAGATTATTTGCGAAATTTAAAGAAAAGTACCCTGATCACATGGTTATAACCTATGTGAATTGTACTGCAGAATTGAAGGCTATGAGTGATATTGTATGTACTTCATCCAATGCTGTTCAGATAGTAGAAAGTTTACCAAAAGATCAAAAAATAATATTTGGGCCCGATAGAAATCTTGGAGCGTATGTAGCAAAAAAAACAGGTAGAAATTTAGTTCTTTGGAATGGTGCATGTATGGTTCATGAAATATTTTCACAACAAAGAATATTAAAATTAAAAAATAGACATCCTGAAGCTTTATTTATTGCCCATCCTGAATGTGAAGAAGCTGTTCTTAAAATGGCTGATTATATAGGTTCTACCACTGGATTGTTAAAATATACTATAAACAATCCTGCAACTGAATTTATAGTTGCTACCGAAAGTGGAATAATTCATCAGATGGAAAAAGCTAGTCCGGATAAAACATTTATTCCTGCTCCACCGAATAATTCCTGTGCCTGCAATGATTGTCCGCATATGAAGAGAAATACCTTAGAAAAATTATATTTATGTATTAAAAATGGTCTTCCCGAAGTAAGCGTTCCAATGGATATTATTATTAGAGCACAGAAACCTATTGAGCGAATGCTAGAAATATCTGCAAAATTTGGCTTATAATTTATGAATAAACAGTCATCCGGATTTCTAAAAAACTATGGCAGTATTCTAAAACTGCTGCTTGGAATTATTGCCGGAACTGTTTTAGGATTAATTTTAGGTAAAAAAGTAGAGGTACTTAAACCTCTTGGAGATATATTCTTAAATCTACTTTTTACAGCTGTTATTCCCCTTATTTTCTTTGCAATATCCTCTTCTGTCGCCAATATGGACAGGGATAAAAAGATGGGCAAGATTATGTTTGTAACCCTGCTGGTTTTTATCGGAACTGTTTTTATTTCTGCTGCTTTAACTGTATTTGCTGTTTGGTTGTTTCCTTTGCCTCAAAATATTGTAACAACTGCTCAAGTTGTGGAGGAATTGAAAACTCAGAGCTGGGGTGAACAAGCGACCAGTTTGTTGACAGTAAATGAATTTTATGAGCTTCTTTCTCGTAAGAGCATGCTTGCTTTTATTATTTTCTCGCTGCTTATTGGGTTTGCTACCTCCAGATCTGGTGAAACAGGTGAGCCATTTAAAAAATTTCTTATTGCTGGTGATGAGGTAATGAAGCAATTGCTTATTCTGATAATGAAAATTGCCCCAATTGGTCTGGGTGCCTATTTTGCCTATCAGATTGGTGTATTCGGTCCTCAGTTATTTGGAACTTATGGCCATTCAATGGCTATATATTATGGATTAAGTTTGTTCTATTTTATCGTTTTCTTTAGTCTTTTTGCCTTTATTGCAGCAGGTATTCCAGGAGTTAAGATCTATTGGAAAAACAATATAATCCCTTCTTTTACTGCATTAAGCACTTGCAGTAGTATTGCTACCATTCCAGCAAATTTGACAGCTGCCAGAGCAATGAAAGTTCCTGACCATATAGCAAACCTGGCAATACCCTTAGGTGCTCCGCTTCATAAAGATGGATCCAGTATTTCTGCAATTATAAAAATTGCAGCCGTTTTTGCCATTATGGGAAAGGATTTTATGGATCCCGAAACGATAATTCTTGCTTTGGGATTAACCGTTATTCTGAGTACTGTGGAAGGTGGAATTCCGAATGGAGGATATATTGCTGAGATCATGATCATGACGGTTTACAATTTTCCGGTTGAAATGCTTCCCGTTGTCATGATCATTGGAACCTTGGTCGACCCAATGGCTACATTATTAAATGCTACCGGCGATACCGTTTCCGCGATGCTTGTTACTAGATTTTCAGAAGGAAAAAACTGGTTAAAAAATAGTATTTAGTATTTCTATGAATCCAATATCATTCATTTCATCCTTGTTATTCATTTTTTTCTTTAATCAGCAGGAAGATCTGCATACAAAGTTTAAATCTTCACAGCTTATTGTAGTTACTTCAGCTTCCTGGAATAAAATTGAAGGGGAAATGAATGTCTATGAATACCATTCCGGTGTTTGGAAATTGGTTCTTAAGGATATTCCAATTGTGACAGGCAGAAGCGGAATGGCCTGGGGAAAGGGATTACATTCAACGGAACTCAATAAAGGCAGGATAAAAAAAGAAGGTGATGGTAATTCACCTGCTGGTATATTTTATTTAAGCGGATTATTCGGATACAAAGATATCAGCTCTAAAATGAATTCCATGAAGGTTGATCTGCAAACCTTTTGTGTAGATGATTCTAAATCGGTTTATTATAACCAGATTGTGAAAACAGACACGGTAAAAAAGGACTGGACATCGGCCGAAACCATGCGGATGAAAAGCGATGTTTATAAGTATGGAATCTTTGTTGACTACAACGTTAAGCCCGCAGTTCCCAATATGGGATCCTGTATATTTATGCATATTTGGAGTGGAAGTAGCAGTCCCACAGCTGGTTGTACCGCGATGAAAGAAGCAGATATTCTGAAGCTTATTGATTTTCTTGATCGGAAGAAAAACCCTGTTCTGGTTCAGGTACCACGTGCAGAATATGATAAAATGAAGCACATGTATAAATTACCCTAACCTGTCCGCATTTCTTGCTTTTAAACTATCATAAGAATGCCTCTCGCAAATCGTAATCCTCACGCACACGATAGCTTCGCCGCCATTAAAAAACAAATGGTATACTGATGAAAATTAGCACCTTTGTATTTTAAGATTTTATCATGTTTGAAAATAAAGGACGCACAGAAATAGAGCAATTAGGAGAATTTGGCTTAATTAATCATCTGACAAAAAATTTCGGGATTGCTAATAAAAGCACGGTTAAAGCCATTGGCGATGACGCAGCTGTTTTGAATTTTGAAGGTAAGAAAACGCTGATTTCAACCGATCTTTTACTCGAGGGAATTCACTTTGATCTAGCCTACACTCCATTAAAGCATTTAGGCTACAAGGCCGTTCAGGTCAATCTGAGCGATATATATGCGATGAATGGTACAGCAACTCAAATCACGGTATCTATCGGCTTATCCAGCAAATTTCCATTAGAAGCTATTGAGGAATTATATCAAGGGATAAGCATCGCATGTGAAAAGTACGATATTGATGTAGTGGGAGGTGATACAAGCTCGTCTAAACAGGGATTGATCATTAGTATAACCAGTATTGGTTATGCCGACGAAAAGGACATCTGTTATCGTAATGGCGCGAACGAAGGCGATCTGTTATGTGTTTCGGGCGATCTTGGCGGTGCATACATAGGCCTTCAGTTGCTTGAAAGAGAAAAAAACATATTTCTTGAAAATCCTAATATTCAGCCCGATCTGGAAGGCAAAGATTATATCGTAGAGCGTCAGCTTAAACCAGAATCCAGAAAAGATATCGTAGAATCTCTGAAGCTGATGAAGATTAAGCCAACATCCATGATCGATATTTCTGATGGACTTGCTTCTGAAATACTTCACATCTGCAAACAGTCAAATAAAGGTTGCAATTTATATGAAGAGAAGATTCCTATCGACCCGATGACTTATGATACAGCCCGAGAATTTGGTATCGACCCTACGGTTTGTGCTTTAAACGGAGGAGAAGATTATGAATTGCTGTTCACAATTAAGCAGTCTGATTTTGAAAAGATCAAAAACAATCCAGATATCTCCATTATCGGACATATGACCGAAGCCTCTGCAGGATGTAACCTGATCTCTAAATCAGAAAAAGTTCATCCAATTAAAGCACAGGGATGGAACTCTTTGAAATCTAATCAGGAATAGGGTCATTTTATAGATTTTCCGAATATAAAAAAGGTATATATTTAGTGATTCTATACGTTATAATTTATGAATATAAGAGCATATAAATTTCTTTTAGTCTTATTGACATGTTCAATAAGTACCATATCCATAGCCCAACCCAATAATAGTAATTCACCCGCACCGGTTTTTCCAATACCAACTAAAGAGCAAATGGTTTGGCATGAAATGGAGACCAATGCGTTTGTGCATTTCACCACCAATACCTTTACTGGTTTGGAATGGG
>JBIIWE010000090.1:0-7524 GCA_044339075.1 Daejeonella sp.
TCAGTACCAACGGGCAATTGAACATATACGTACACAAAATTAGGATCACCCTTTGGGAAAAACACAATTTTAGGGGGAACGATGGAGATCAAAATAAAGGTTAATATAAATAAGCCAACCGTACCCCATAATATTGCTCTTGGCCAATTTAATGCACTTTTAAGCAATCTAGCATAGTTTGCTTGAACACGAGGCCATATGTTTGTCTGAAAATTCCTGATCGTTTTGTTTAAGTAAAAATGATTCAGAAGATATAATAAAGAGATAAAAACGACTAGATTACCCAATCCGAAATTTATCAGATAGGCAAGAACTGCAACACCCGCAAATAGTAAAAGGGTACGTACCACATGCTTATCAAAACTAGGTTTTGCCTTTGAATGATCCTCTGGCTGCATGAAATCAACAGCAAAAACAGGGTTTATGATATAAGCAACAAGCAATGAAGCTAAAAGGGTAATGATTAGGGTCATTGGAAGAAAAAACATAAACTCTCCAATTACTCCTGGCCAGAAAAGCAAGGGAACAAAAGGTGCCAAAGTTGTTAGGGTTCCAGAAAGAACCGGCATAAATACTTCTGCAGCAGCTATTTTTGCAGCCTTCTTAATAGGTACTTTCCCATTATCAAATATTCTGTGTGTATTTTCAATTACAACAATAGCATCATCAACAACTATTCCCAATCCGAGAAGGAAAGAAAATAATACCATCATATTCATCGTGAAATTGAATCCCATGATACCTCCTAAGGCTGGCATAGCCATAAATGCGATAAACATTGATAATGGTACGGATAGAGCCACAAAAAGAGCATTGGTGATCCCCATGAAGAACATCAGAATAACAGTTACCAGGATGAACCCAATGATGATGGTATTGATCAGATCATGCAAGGTAACTCTGGTTCTATTTGATTGGTCACCTGTAACAGTTACGTTTAGATTTTTAGGTAATTGTCCTGCCTTCATCTCTAGAATAAGTGCATTGATCTTATCAGATGCATCGATCAGGTTCTCTCCGCTTCTTTTCTTTACATTAAGTGTGATAACATTCTTACCATATAAACGGGCATAACTTTCCTGTTCTTTAAAAGAATCTTTTACTTCGGCAATATCTCTTAAATACAAAGAAGAACCCATGGGAGTTTTGATGATCAGATTAGATATTTCTTCTGCACTAGCAAATTCCTTCTTAACATTCAAAGTTCTACGAACCCCATCCATCTTAATGGTACCACCAGAGATCGTCAGATTTTCATAACCAACAGCACGCTCAATATCAGAAAATGAGATCTTAGCAGCAGCCATTTTATTTAAATCGGCATTGATCTGAACTTCCTGCTCCAGAGCTCCAATGATATCGACACCAGAAATTTCTTTCAGGCTTTCTACCTGAACCTGAATATCTTCTGCATATTTTTTAAGACTTTTAAGATCATAATCTCCGGAAATATTAAGATACATGATCGGAAGATCAGACAAATTGATATCCTGCACATTTGGATCATTAGGAAGGTCATTGGGCAGATCCTGTCTCGCTTTATCAACAGCATCCTTTACCCTTTGCTTCGCATCTTTAATATCAACATTCGTATTAAATTCCGCTGTAATTATCGAGAAATCCTGATAAGAATTAGATGTTATTTTCTTCAGACCAGAAGCAGATTTCAATTGTTTTTCAATCTGTTTAGTTACCAAATTCTCCATATTAGCAGGAGAAGTTCCAGGATATACAGTCTGAACAAATATTTTAGGTATGATTACCTCAGGAAAATTTTCCTTTGGCAAGCCCAGATAGGAAAAATAACCTATGACAGAGATAATAACGGTAAGTACATAAATAGCTGTCCTGTTATCAATAGCCCAACTGGAGGGTTTAAATTCTTTTTTATCGTCTTTCATATTAATATAAAATGTTGACCCTGATTAATTAGATTTTATCAAATCACCAGGACTTAAACCATTCATGCCTGCTACAATAACCTGATCACCTGCTTTGATACCAGATAAGATCTCTGCACGTCCTTCTGATATTCTACCGGTCTGAATATTAACTCGTTTTGCCTTTCTATTCTCAGAAACAAAAACATAGTCGCCATTCTCAGCCTTTTGAATAGCATTTACAGGGATGACAAAAGCTTTAGCATTCTGATAATCAATAATTTTAAGAACTGCCAGCATGTTAGGACGATAATTACGGTTTGAAGGAAGCTTAATTTCAACATTAAAACTTCTTGAAACCTGATCAATGGTTTTAGAGGCAAAAGAAATTTTAGTTAAGACAGTATCCGGAACATCCGGCAAAATTACCTGAACATTATCCCCTTGATTTACGCGACTGGCATAGGATTCTGCAATCTGAGCCTTAGCAGACAATTTATTTGCATTTACAACCCGAATTCCAGATATTCCTGGCATGACAGCCTGCCCAACTTTAAGATCCATCGCATCAATGCTTCCTGAAATTGGAGACTTGATTTTATACATAGACATTTGTGACCTCAATGTTGCAATACGACGCTCTGCAGCATCTTTTTGAGTTTTTGCATTTAAATATTGTACTTCAGTTCCTATCTTTTGATTCCAAAGATTCTTCTGTCTTTCGAAAAGTGTGCTTGCCAGTTCAAGCTGGTTTTGAAGCTCTGAAATATTCTGACGAAGAACCTGATCATCTATTTGTGCCAAAACCTGACCCCTAACTACGTTCTGTCCGATAGTTGCAAATACCGCAGTTACAACACCTGGGGCTTCCGGATTAACCTGAACATTTTCTTCAGCATCGATCCTTCCCTGTACTTCAAGGTAGTTTTGAAACGAGCTTTCAGTAACTTCCAGAACCTCCACATCTTTTACATCATTGGCAGCAGCGGCAATACCAACTTCACTCTCTAGTTTTTCTATTTTTGCATTTAGTTCCGTTCTCTCCTTTTTTAAGGCGTCAAGTTCAGTTTTCTTGTCGGTGGGCTTTCCTCCACAAGAGGCAAAAAAAACGGCAGCAGAGATGAATAATATTTTCTTCATTTGTGTTTAATTTTTGATTTAATTATGTCAAGATTGGCAGCAATTCAATAATGAGTGCTATTAGTTAATATTTTTGCTGGATATTAATAGATAATTTTACCTAATGCTCTATCAACATTAACCTTATTAATCAAAAGATCATACAAGGCATTGATATAGTTATTCTGTGATTCCTTTAAGGATGTTTCGGCTGTTGTTACTTCGATACTAGAGCCAACTCCCTGCTCATATTTGATCTTTGTTACTCTCAAAACCTCTTTAGCTAATTCCATATTACGCTTTTGATTTTCTAATGATTTCAAACCATTACGATAAACTGTTTGTGCCTGTTCAACTTCCAGATTGATCCCATTTCTAAGATTAACAAGATTATTCTCTGTCTTTAATACTTCCAGCTTAGCATTACGAACCTGATATGTTTTTACACCTCCTGATATTAGAGGAACAGATAAGCGAAATCCAATTATGGTTGCTGGAAAACTTCTGTCTAATAAGTTTAAGAAATCATTTGACTGCAAACTGCGTGAGGTATTTCCAAATGCAGACAATGATGGAAGAAATAAACTTTTATACCGTTTAAGATCAAGTTCATTTAGCTTTTTCTGGGTCTCAAGTAATGAATACTCAATTCTGTTTTGGTAAGCAGAAGTATCTTTAACTGCTAAAGATTCTTCAACCTGCAAACTTCCAATAGAATCTTTTAATACTAGTTTAAATTGAATATTCATTCCCATTTGAAACTTCAAAAGGTTCACATTCAACTCCAACAGCCTGATCACATTTCCTCGTTCAGTTTCAAGGTTATTATTTAAAACTGTTAATCGATCTACATCAATCTTTTCAACAAATCCATTCGCCAAAAGCGCTTTTGTATCATTTAAAGATTTTTTCAATCTGTCCATGTTTGCATCCAAAAGACTTAACTGCTCGTTACTGACAAGCACTGAATAATATGCCTTAGTTACTCCTACTGCAGTTTCAATACGACTTCGCTTCAAATTTTTATTGGAAAGCTCTTTATATGTTTTAGATGCCTGTAAGCCAACTAAGTATGAACCATCAAATAGCAATTGATTTAACTCCAAGCCAAAAGATGATTGATATTGAACACCAAACTGAGCAGGGATCTGAGTTCCAGGCTTACCGAAAATTTCTCCTGGCAATAAATTAGTAGGGATCTTCAGGAAATCCTGAAAGTTGACATTTCCATTAAGTTGTGGCAAACCAATACCAATGGTTTGCTTTACAGTGTTTTTAGCGATCTCTTCATCTATACTTGCATTCAATATGGAGCTTTGGTGATTTTGTGCATAGTCAATAGCTTCTTTTAAGCTAAAGTTTGCAAGTGAATCAGTCAGTTGAGCCTTGGCTGAGATCACAGAGCAAAGGCAAAAAATTAAAATTAGATATTTGTATTTCATGTGTTTATTATTCTTCTTCTTCAAGAACTTCCTTGTATTTATTAATCAATTTATGGCCTTTTAATGTGCAGATTCCATAGAGAAAATGTTCTGTCAATTCGGCCATCACCTGAGCCAAACCATATTTTCCATTCGTATAAGCAGAAGAATTATTAAAGATCAAATCAATTTGCTCTAATCGCATCTGTGTAAGAATGTCAGTCTTAAGATCTTTTCTATAATATCCTTCATCAATTCCCCTTTTTAAATTATCATGAATAGTTTTAAATAAATGTTTCTCACGAAAATCTTTAAAATACATCCAAGCTTGGGGATGATATTTTTGAAGGTCATGAAACAAAGCTGGATTCAGATTAGATAGCTGTTCTTTCATATTTGTTACAGCAAATGAGACTTCATGGACCGCATTTTCTGCAAGCTCAACAGTATCTCTAATGATGCATTTCTGAGAGTTCAGTTTAATTTCAATGACAATGTTTACAATTTCATTTTTATCACTAAAATGAGTGTAAATCGTTTTTTTAGACATCCCCAAATGCTTGGCAATATCATCCATCGTAACACTCTTAAAACCATACTGGCAGAAAAGCTTGTCAGATTCAGAAATTATATACTCTTTTACGTCCAATTACCGGCAATTTTTATTTCGAAGCAAAACTATGGAAACATTTTTAAATTCCAAAGTTTCCTGAAAATTTTTATCTTAAAAGGTAAAGAAATGAAAAAATAATACCTAGATATGACAAATAGTGAACAGGTGTGATCTAATTCAAAAATCGTAACTTCGCAAAAAAATGATATATGAATTTAACCACATTATCTGCCATCTCTCCTATTGACGGGCGCTATCATTCTTCTACAAAAGAATTATCATCATACTTCTCAGAAGCTGCATTGATAAAATTCAGGGTATATGTGGAAATAGAGTACTTCATATCACTTTGTGAATTACCCTTACCTCAGTTAAAGCATTTTAATTCTACCAAATTTGAAGCCTTAAGATCCATTTATCATAATTTTAATGATTCGGATGCTGAGGCAGTTAAACAAATAGAAAAAACGACGAATCATGATGTAAAGGCTGTGGAGTATTTCATAAAAGAAAAGTTCTCACAATTGGGCTTGAATGAACATAAGGAATTTATACATTTTGGACTTACCTCCCAGGATATTAATAATACAGCTATACCTCATTCTTTTAAATTAGCAGTACATAATACATACCTCCCGGCAATTAATGAGTTACTTATTCATATAAAAGGGCGGGTATCGGAATGGGCTGAGATACCCATGCTGGCACATACTCATGGACAACCTGCATCTCCAACCCTTTTAGGCAAAGAATTGCAGGTTTTTGTGGAGCGGATTGAGGCTCAGTTAGCACAATTAAAACTTATTCCCTATTCTGCCAAATTTGGTGGTGCTACTGGAAATTTTAATGCACATCATGTTGCATACCCGGGTATAAACTGGACAGATTTTGCAAATAAATTTGTAAATGAACGGCTTGAACTTAATCGTTCACAATACACCACCCAAATTGAACATTACGATAATTTTGCAGCACATTGTGATGCCTTGAAACGTATCAATACTATACTGATTGATCTGAACAGAGATATGTGGTCATATATATCTATGAACTATTTTAAGCAGCAAATAAAAGCCGGAGAAGTGGGATCATCTGCAATGCCACACAAGGTTAATCCAATTGATTTCGAAAATTCTGAAGGTAATTTAGGATTAGCCAATGCAATATTTGAGCATCTCTCTGCAAAGCTTCCTGTTTCAAGACTTCAGCGTGACCTAAGTGATTCAACTGTTCTTAGAAACATTGGAGTACCCATTGCACATACTCTTATAGCACTTAAATCTACTTTAAGAGGCTTCAACAAACTATTACTGAATGAGTTTGCTATAAATACGGATCTAGAAGCGAACTGGCCTGTAGTAGCAGAAGCTATTCAAACCATTTTGAGAAGAGAGGGATATCCAAACCCTTATGAGGCGCTCAAAGATCTGACACGTACAAACCAACAAATTAACAAGAATACGATTGCTGAATTTGTTGACAAATTGGATATTTCTGATCAAGTAAAAGCAGAACTTAAATCAATTTCACCATCAAATTACACAGGGATTAAGGCAGTCATTCACATGTCATAACTTCATTTGATAAAATTCAACGCTTAAAAATTGTTAAATTTGTATATAACCTAATAATTATGAGTACTGCAGCTTCAACAACAAACGTATATACAGAAATTACCCCTAACCCGGCAACGCGTAAGTTTTTAGTGAATAAACTATTAATCAATAACAGTATAGACTTTGCGACTAAGGAAAGTGCTGAAAAATCACATTTTGCTAGGGAACTATTCAAGTTTAATTTCGTTACCGGTGTATTTTTTGCCAGTAATTTTGTCACAATCACTAAATCTGAAACCGCACTCTGGGAAGATATAGAACCCATATTAAAAGAATTTGTTAAAGGCGCTGTCGAATCAGAACTTAATATAGTAGAGAAGGAACAAGAGTTAGCAAGTTTTGAAGGTTCAGAAATTGAAATTAAAATTCAACAGATATTACATGACTATGTTCGTCCTGCAGTTGAGCAAGATGGTGGAGCAATCAGCTACAGATCTTTTAATGAGGGAATCGTTACTGTAGAACTTAGAGGATCATGCAGTGGATGTCCATCTTCTACCATAACTCTAAAATCCGGTATTGAAAATCTCTTGAAGCGTATGGTGCCTGAAGTAACCGAGGTTGTGTCAGAAGCTTTATAAATTAACGTGAGTTTGAAATATAAATTTTTAAGATCAATATCTAACCACATAGATTGACTTATATTATTCTTTAAAGGTCATATAGATTTTAAATCACATAGGTTGAAGCGAAGCTTCAAGACTACGTGTGTCTCTAATTAAGTTTGGCAGCTATAAAATACTATGTCACTATGCGGTTTAAATATTATGTCATTTCACTTTAAATTATATAATATCTCTAAAAGAAAAGCCCCTTTTCAGACAGATCTGAATAGGGGATTTTAAGTTGTCTGTTATCTGTTGTCTGTTATCTGT
>JBIIWE010000091.1:0-7419 GCA_044339075.1 Daejeonella sp.
TATAGACTTCCTTTATTTCAATTCCTGAACTGGTTTTTATTTTTTTTTCACTCATTTGTTTAAAATAAAGACTGAATATCCTTTTTCACAATGCTCAGCGCAAGGTCATATGGATTTTCGCTTTCCAGATTCGCCAGATGCTTGAGTACCGATTTACTCAGGTCCATAGCACTTGCTTCAGCCGGCAAAGCATTTGCAGCGCTATTGATGATTCCAATAGTCTGATCTTTGATCCTTTTTACCACAGACCAAGACATTTCAGTCACGTAGATCTGCTGAGAGATATTGTGCTGATATTCAGATCGAATTTCGGATATGATAATTTTGTGCATTTCAATTGCGCTCATACCAGGAATATGCAAACGAACAAGCAAATTTGAAGGATTGATTCTTTCTAAGAATAATA
Organism: Daejeonella sp.; assembly: GCA_044339075.1. Taxonomy (GTDB): domain Bacteria; phylum Bacteroidota; class Bacteroidia; order Sphingobacteriales; family Sphingobacteriaceae; genus Daejeonella. Next base: position 407 of record JBIIWE010000091.1, read on the forward strand.
CTGTACGCTCATAAGCCTGTAGCCTTAATGGGAGCGTATGTATAAGTCCGGCTTTCTTTAATTCCAGCCTTTGAAAGTTAAGATTTTGCAAAAGCAATGGCTTCACAAAATACCAGGCGGTAAAGAATACCAGGAGTCCTGAAAGTGAATATTTAACTATATCAAACAAATAAGTAATATCATTCATGATTCTGCAATTGTTAACAGATGGTCAAAAAGCTGTGGATCAAAACAAAAGTGAGCAATTTCACGTATATTTGTTGTAAGATTTTAAAAGAAATATGAACACAGAAATTGCAAATCTTACAGCACCAGTTACCTTAACAGATGGGGCTAAGAAAGAAATAAAAAAACTTATTCAGCAGCAGGAACTAGGTGCAGATTACGGATTACGTCTGGGAGTTGAAGGAGGTGGTTGTGCAGGAATGAATTATATTTTAGGTTTTGATCAGAAGAAGGAAGGCGATCAGGAATATAGTATTGATGAGATTCCAGTCTTTATGCATAAGGCGCATGGTTTATATTTAGCCGGAATGGAAGTTGATTTCAAGGATGGATTAAATGCACGTGGATTTACTTTCAGCAACCCGAATGCCAGCAGTACCTGCGGTTGTGGCACATCATTCTCAGTATAAAATATATTTTTGTAACATTTTATGAAGTCCTGCTGTCAAACAAGCAGGACTTTTTATATTTAATAGTATGGCGGGAACAATGAGTTATTCTGAAAATGTCAAGGTTGCCCTGCAATCTGTGAAGGGGAATAAGCTTCGGACATTTTTAACTGCAATCATCATAGCAATAGGTATAACCGCATTAGTTGGCATTTTGACCTCTATTGATGCAATTGAAGGATCTTTGAATAATACATTCTCAAGCATGGGAGCAAATTCCTTTACGATCAGAAACAGAGGTATCGGAATTCGGATTGGCGGTGGTGGCCAGAGGCCTAAAAGATATAAATCAATAGATTACAGACAGGCCACTGCATTTAAAAGCAATTTTGACTTTCCTGCAACCATATCCGTAAATACCTTCGCTTCCTTTGGAGGAACAGCAAAATATGGAAATGAAAAGACCAATCCCAATATTTCTGTACTCGGTGCGGACGAAAATTATTTAATGTCGGCAGGATACAAACTAGCCGGTGGCAGGAATTTTTCTCAGTCAGAACTTGAATACGGAACAAGCGTAGTAATTATAGGCGATGAAATTAAGACCCGACTCTTTCCTAACGCAGATCCGATCAACAGAACAATCAGTATTGGAAATAATAAATTCCGAATCGTTGGACTATTGGCCGCAAAAGGCTCGAGTGTTGGTTTTGGTGGCGACAAGATTTGTGTAATCCCATTACTTCGTGCCAAGCAGGTGATGACCATCACAAATCCATCTTATACTATTTCTGTAATGAGTGATGATCCAGCACAAATGGAATATGCAATTGGCGAGGCAACAGCCTTGTTTAGGAATGTCAGAAATTTAAAAATATCTGATGAAAATAATTTTGAGATCACAAAAAGTGATGCTATTGCTCAGACGCTGGTTGAAAACTTGAAGTTCGTTCGAATTGGAGGAATTGTTATTGGGGCCATCACACTTATTGGGGCTGCAATTGCTCTAATGAATATCATGATTGTTTCAGTTACAGAGCGAACCCGTGAAATAGGAATCCGCAAGGCTATTGGTGCAACACCTTTGGTTATTCGCAGACAATTCCTGATTGAGGCGATCGTTATTTGTCTGATGGGAGGTATCACAGGAGTATTTCTAGGAATCCTCATTGGTAATTTACTGTCCATGGTGATGGGCGGGTCATTCATTATGCCTTGGGTTTGGACTATCCTTGGTTTAACCCTTTGTATTGGCGTAGGCTTAATGTCAGGGCTTTACCCTGCTGTTAAGGCATCCAAGCTAGATCCTGTGGATTCGCTTAGGTATGAGTAAAGCTAAAAGCTGAAAGCTGAAAGGGGAAAGCTAAAAGGGGAAAGCTAAAAGCTGAAAGGGGAAAGCTGAAAGCTAAAAGTCAAAAGCTAAAAGTCAAAAGCTGAAAGGGGAAAGCTGAAAGGGGAAAGCTGAAAGCTAAAAGTCAAAAGCTAAAAGTCAAAAGCTGAAAGCCAAAAGGGAAATTTAACGTTTTATCTCTTTCCGTACTGATCATTATAATAAGATTGATAATTGCCAGAGGTAACACTTTGAAGCCACTCCTCATTAGTTAAAAACCAATCAACAGTTTTTTCAAGGCCCTCTTCAAATTGCAAGCTCGGCTTCCATCCCAGATCTGTCTGAAGTTTTGACGAATCAATTGCATATCTCAGGTCGTGCCCCGCACGATCTGTTACAAACGTGATGAGTTTTGCACATGAACCAGACTCACGTCCTAACTTTTGATCCATGATCTTACATAACAAACGAATCAGATCAATATTTGTCCACTCGTTATGGCCTCCAACATTATAGGTGCTTCCAGCAGGAGCTTGGTGAAAAATTGTGTCGATTGCACGGGCATGATCCTCCACCCATAACCAGTCGCGGATATTTTCACCTTTCCCGTAAACCGGAATAGGAAGGTTATTTTTAATGTTATTAATAGAAAGCGGGATTAGCTTTTCAGGAAAATGAAAAGATCCATAATTATTAGAACAATTAGAGATCACAGCATCAATACCGTAGGTATCATGGTAGGATCTAACAAAATGATCAGAACTTGCCTTAGAAGCTGAATAAGGGCTATGGGGATCATAGGCTGTTTCCTCAGTAAATAAGCCTGTTTCTCCAAGACTTCCATAAACTTCGTCTGTGGAAATATGATAAAAGCGGTGCTTGCTATACTCGTTTTTCCATTGATGTCGGGCTGCATTCAGCAGATTTACTGTTCCAACAACATTGGTCATCACAAACTCGGTAGGATTGCTTATTGATCTGTCGACATGTGATTCGGCAGCAAGATGAATAACTGAATCGATCTGTTCTTCAGAGAATAAATTATCAATAAATGCTGCATCAACGATATCACCTTTTATGAATTTATAGTTGGGCTTATCCTCAATATCCTTCAGGTTAAGCAAATTACCTGCATAGGTCAACTTATCAAGATTTATTATCTGATATTCAGGATAATTATTTACAAATAACCTCAGTACATGAGAGCCTATAAAACCTGCTCCACCAGTAATCAAAATTTTCTTCATTTCTAAGATATTTTATAGATCCAGCGATTCCAAACCCTCCAAATTAGCTGCTGATAATTATAAGGGATTCTGTTTTATATATTTTTCCCATTCCCATGCTGAGCTCATCATCTCTAATAAACCCAATTCAGCTTTCCACGAAAGATCACGTTCCGCTTTAGTTACATCACCAAAGATCCGGATAATATCACCAGGTCTTCTTGGGCCTATAGAATAGTTCAATTTCTTGTCATTTGCCTTCTCAAATGCATGAATTACTTCCAAAACAGAATTTCCACGACCGGTTCCGATATTATAAATATCAAATTGGGAAGGTTTTCCCTCCAACTGCTTTATTGCAGCGACATGCGCCTTGGCCAGGTCAACTACATGAATATAATCTCTGATACAAGTACCATCAATGGTGTCATAATCATCACCAAAGACAATAATATTGCCTCTTTTACCAATTGCAGCCTGTGTTATGAAAGGAACCAAATTCTGAGGAACACCAATGGGGAGCTCCCCGATCAATGCCGAAGAATGAGCACCTACCGGATTAAAATAACGAAGAGCGATTACCTTTAAGTTTTCGTTTACTCGGGAAGTTTCACTTAAAATCTCTTCGGCGATCTGCTTCGTATTTCCATAGGTTGATTCTGCCCGTTTTACTGGGGCAAGCTCATTTACAGGTAGGCTATCCGGCTCTCCATAAACGGTGCAGCTTGAAGAAAAAACAATATTCATCTTTCGTTCAGAAGAAGCCAAAAGTAAATTGACCAACGAGTAAATATTATTTTTATAATATTTTAATGGTTCTTTTTCTGATTCACCAACACTTTTAAATGCTGCGAAGTGTATTATTCCTTCTATATCAGGGTTAGTATCAAGAAATTGACGAGTTAACTTTTCGTCGCACAGATCAAAATTAAAGAAATCAGGCTTTACGCCAGTGATCTTTTGGATCTGATTAATTATTTGAGGACTTGAATTAGAAAGATTGTCGACAATTACTGGCTCATAGCCTGCATTAATCAATTCAACAACGGTATGTGAGCCTATATAACCTGTACCACCTGTGACTAAAATTTTCTTTCCGGGCATTATTTATTATTGTAATATGTAAAGTCTTTATGCTTTATTTCTTGCTCTGGCAGTGATTTAAAGTAATCATAAGTGATCTTTAACCCATCTGCTCGGTTAACTTTAGGTTCCCAAGAAAGTATTTTTCTAGCTTTAGTAATATCCGGCCTTCGTTGTTTTGGGTCGTCGGTAGGCAGGGGATTATAAATCATTTTTTGCTTTGTTCCTGTTAGCTTGATGATCTCTTCACCAAATTCTTTTATAGTGATTTCATCTGGATTGCCAATATTTACAGGCATGGAATAATCTGAGAATAGCAAGCGGTAAATTCCTTCCACCAGATCATCAACATAACAGAATGAACGGGTTTGTGAGCCATCACCAAACACGGTTAGGTCTTCACCCCTTAAGGCCTGACCAATAAATGCAGGCAATACCCTGCCATCATTCAGGCGCATCCGTGGGCCATAAGTATTGAATATTCTGACAATTCGAGTCTCTAAACCATGAAATGTATGATAGGCCATGGTCATTGCTTCCTGAAAACGCTTGGCTTCATCATAAACACCTCGTGGTCCTACAGGGTTAACATTGCCCCAATACTCTTCAGGTTGAGGATTTACGTTTGGATCACCATATACCTCAGATGTTGAAGCAATTAGAATCCTGGATTTCTTTGATCGTGCTAAACCCAGCAAATTATGAATACCTAGAGAACCGACCTTCAGGGTTTGAATTGGAATTCTAAGATAATCGATAGGACTTGCAGGAGAAGCGAAGTGCAGAATATAATCCAATTCACCTGCTACATAGACAAATTTAGATACATCGTGATTATAGAATTCGAAATTTTCAAGGCGAAATAAATGCTCGATATTCCGGAGATCACCTGTAATCAGATTGTCCATGCCAATCACATGAAAACCTTCCTTAATAAATCGGTCGGATAAGTGTGAGCCAAGAAATCCGGCTGCACCTGTTATTAATATACGTTTTCTAGGGATCATATGCTTATGGTTTTTCTGCCTATACTGTTATAATAATAGCCACAATCAATCATTTTTTGCAAATCATATAAGTTCCGGCCATCAAAAATAACTTTACTTTTCAAAAGTGATCCAACCCTGTCAAAATCAGGAGTTCTGAAAACCGACCACTCTGTTACGATAATAAGCGCATCTGCATCCTTCAAAATATCATACTGATTCTCTCCAAATTGGATTTTATCGCCCATAACCTTTTTTACATTGCTCATTGCCTCGGGATCAAATGCGCTAATTATCGCACCATCTTTGAGTAACTCCTCTATAATATAAAGAGCCGGAGCTTCGCGGATATCATCTGTTTCAGGTTTAAATGCAAGGCCCCAAATAGCAATTTTCTTTCCTTTAAGCTGTCCGTCATAGTACTTCCTCATTTTCTCAACCAATACCTTTCTCTGGATATCATTGACTTCCATGACAGATTCGAGAATTTTAAAATCATAATTATTCTCTCTGGCTGAATGCGCTAAAGCCTGAACATCCTTAGGAAAGCAACTGCCTCCATAACCTACACCGGGGAATAAAAAGCGCTTCCCAATACGATCATCAGCGCCTATTCCTTTTCTAACGGCATCCACATCAGCCCCAACAAGCTCACATAGATTGGCAATTTCATTCATAAAGGTAATTTTTGTGGCTAGGAATGAATTTGCCGCATATTTAGTCAGTTCTGATGAACGGGCATCCATGAATATAATAGGGTTTCCCTGTCTTACATAAGGGCCATACAACTCGGCCATAAGTTTTTGTGCTCTTACACTTTCTGTACCAACAACAACACGGTCAGGCTTCATAAAATCTTCAACTGCAACCCCTTCACGAAGAAATTCAGGATTTGAAACCACATCAACTTCAATTGAAGTATTGTCTTTGAAAACTTTAATTACTTGATCTGCAGTTCCAACTGGCACAGTTGATTTGGTAACGATTACCTTATATTCTGTAATCAATTTTGCAATATCTTTAGAAGCTCCAAGAACATAACTGAGATCTGCTGCGCCATCGCCATTGGGTGGAGTTGGTAAGGCCAGATAAATAATTTGGGCATCTGAAATGGCATCCGCTAGATTTGTAGTAAATTTTAACCTGCCTTGGTCAATGTTTCTGTGAAAAAGCAAATCCAGGCCGGGCTCATATATGGGCAATTTAAATGCCTGCATCATTTTTACCTTTTCCTCATTAATGTCAACACAGGTAACTGTATTTCCTGTTTCTGCAAGACATGTACCCGTTACTAAACCAACATATCCTGTACCTACAACTGCAATTTTCATACGAATTTTTCGTTTTTATGCCTATAAATTTATGTCTGGCACAAGATCGGAAGACCTCCATTGCCCATTTTATTTGTTTGTAAATTGAGTTTTCCAGTCAGTTAAGAGGTAAACCGCTGTTTCTCTTATCTATAAGAGAAGGTCAAAAATAAAAAATTAAATATTAACTTCGATGAAGAAAATAATTTAATTAAAAATGCTTTTTTTATACAATGCTGGAATCTGCTTTTACACCCTCCTGATAACACTTGTATCACTAAAAAATAAAAAAGCTGCCCTATGGATAAAAGGGCGAAAAGGAATCCTGGAACGTATTGAAAGGAGTATTGATAAAAATAAACGATACGCCTGGTTTCACTTTGCTTCATTAGGAGAGTTTGAACAGGGCAGACCCGTTTTGGAAAAGCTGAAGGCTGATCATCCTAACACTCCGGTTGTTATAA
>JBIIWE010000092.1:0-7337 GCA_044339075.1 Daejeonella sp.
AACCCAGTGGCATAATCTGGTGATGTGGGATCGTTTGGCTGGCCTGGCTGAGAGTTATCTTCGCAAAGGCTCCGAGATCAGTGTTGAAGGCAAACTAACCAGTCGGTCTTATACGGATAAAGAGGGTATTAAACGTTACGTGACCGAGATTCTGGTCAGCGATGTTCAAATGTTGGGAAAGAAACCCTGATGTGCTTTCTGTGCAATTTTAAGGATTCGGTCAGTGGTAATTCAGAAAAAATGTAATAAATGGGTTTATTTATCCTTAATAAATAGCTTTTCTGAAATGGGTTTCAGGATCTTGTGGAATTTCAAAACAGTTTGAATTCTGCAAGATCTTTTAAAATAATAGTACTTATTCAGTTTCTATACATGGCGAGCACTTTTGCTTAAATAAAAACAAAATACCGGCATTTTCAATCGCTAAATAGCTGTGGTATGTTGTTTTATTAATGTAATAAGCTCTGCTGATTTAAATGGCTTAGTAATATATCCTTTTGCACCTGCATCTAGGCCTTTATTCTGATCTTCCCTGGATGCCAGTGCAGATAAGAATATGAAGGGTATTTCTGCCAATTTTGGTTGTTCATGTACCTTTTTGATAAGGTCAAACCCGGTAATGCCAGGCATCATGATATCACTTACAATCAGATCTGGAATTCTTGCATTGATTGCCTCCAGTGCTTCTAATCCAGAACTGGCCACCGCTACTTCAAAATCATTTAATTCCAAAATCTCTTTAAGTGTTTCTCTCAAAGCTGGTTCATCTTCAACTAATAATAGTTTAGTCATTTTCATTTGGATAAGGTAAGGTAAGTGTAACTATAGTGCCTTTGCCAAGCTCACTTTCAATATTTATTGACCCTTTATGGAGCTCCATGAACTGTTTTGCAACAACCAGACCTAATCCTGAGCCCTGAATAGTTGCGGTATTTGATGCACGAAAAAAAGAGTTGAATAATTTATTTAATTCATCTTTGGGTACACCAATTCCAAAGTCCTGAATTTTTACTCTGGCGGCATCAGAATCATAAATAATAGTTAACTCTGGATCAGGAGTTCCGCTGGAATATTTAAACGCGTTAGATAGAATATTGGTGAGAATATAAGTAAAGAATAATTCATCCAGGAAAAACTCCTTGGGTGTCATATCGCCCTTAATAATTAAATTTCTTCCGTCTGGCTGCCTTGAGAAATAATTATTGACCACTGAATGAACAATCGTGGATAATACGATGTTCTTTGAATTCAAGGCTGGTTCATTTACGTTGTAACGACCAAATACCAAGATGTTATTCATCAGTTCTGTAAGACGGTTAACCTCACCCTTTATCCTTTGAGACAATGTCATGAATTTAACTGATAATTTCTCATCTACTTTTCTCGTGTAATTGTCGAGGAGCTCCAGATTTGAATAGATCACAGTTAAAGGGGTTCTGAACTGATGAGAAGCCATGGCCACAAAGTTTGTTTTTAACTCAACAAGCTCTTTTTCCCGATATTCCGCTTCCTTATAATCGTTGATATCTATAATACTTCCTGTAATGGCATAACTATCTGAATTCGTATTGGCTGTATTTCTGGCAATTACCTGAATCCATTTAATATTTCCGTCTTTTTGCCTTAATCTGACATCGAAAATGGATGCTTCTCCTTTGAGATTTTTAATCTTACTCAGACGGCCATTTGCAAATTCAATATCATCCGTCAATATGTAGTTTAGAAAGGAATGATTGAGAGATTCATCCTTTTCATACCCTGAAATAGTTTTCCAAAAAGTATTCAAAAATGTAAATTCTTTTTTTTCATTAAGTCTGAAAACGGTTTCAGCAAGATTATTGACCAGATTGGTATATTCATTCCGCTGATTTTCGATAGAAGCTTGTTGTTCTTTCAATGTGGTGATATCCAAATGAGAACCTACCATGAATATTGGTTTCCCATTTTCATCCCATTGGGCAACTCCAGTACCTCTTATCCAGATATAATTGCCATTCTTATGTTTTATCCTGCATTCTGTGTTGTATAAATCAGATTTCTTGTCCAGATATTCATGCAATATTGCTAATACACGTTCAATATCGTCCGGATGTACCCTTGATTCCCAACTTTCAAAGGTATGCTCGAATTCATGATGTTCAAAACCCAACATAGACATGTAAAGTTTCGAGAACTCAACCTTGTTATTGATCAGATTCAAATTCCATTGTCCTTGCTGAGAACCTAGTATCGTGAGGTCAAATTGTTCCTTTGTTAATCTGAATTTCGTTTCAGCTTTTTCTCTCTGAAGTCTGAGCCCAATATTGCGGGCCACTGAAAATAAAGCATCTACCTCTTGCTTCAACCAATTTCTTTCGATCTGGCAATCATCATAGCCCATCCATCCCCAAAAATCACCATCACAAAAAATAGGTGTAAAAAGATAGGCTTTGATATCCTGTGATTCCATTACTTCTCTAAATAATGCATTGTCACTGTCTTTAACAAGGCCATAGAACGGAAGATCTGAAATCAGATTTTCATACATTCCAGGAAGATCTTCATATTTAAGCCCACTTAGGTCGGGATTTCCAAACTGTGCTTCAATGCCTTTATTACACCATTCATGCGTATAATAAAGTTTTAGAACGCCATTCTCATCTTTGATATTCGTAAAGATATAACAACGGTCTACTTTAGTGGTGTTGCCAAGTACTTCTATAGTGTTTAGAAGGCATTTATCAATGTCAATATTCTGTAGTAGTGCGCTATTTGCGTCTGAAATGCCTTGAAGTAGGTTTAACATTGAGTTTAACTGATACCATGATACTTATTAATTAAATTTAATGATTAATTAATTATAATTTGATAATATTTAGTATTAATTAAATGCTAGGTTATTCGAAATTCTTAAAATCTTCCCTTGTATAGGTTCCGGGTCGGGCATGATCACCATCTGTAAAATTGAAATTCACTTCATTGATTCCCTTAAGTTCAGTCAATGAAAATGTTACTTCGGCCATATATGCATTAGCACCTTCAGTACCTGATCCGCTTGTTAAATATCTGGCATCGGCAATTTTTATAAAGGCTTTATTTCCTTCTTGTTTGATCCATTCAAGCTTGATCTGAGGATATTTATAGTTTATAGCGTCAATGATATCATTCGGACCCAGGTTGGTCATGTCAGCATCAGGATTTTTTTTGATTTCCATCATCTGGGTGCTGTCGTTTAGTTCTACACTCCATGGAACAAGCAGTGTTTTACCCAAATCTTCCAGAGCAGCAGACTTTGTGCTTATATTTTCATCAGTAACTTTTGTTGAATCGGTACGACAAGAACCGATCATGAAAATTGTACTTAGAAGTACTAAATAGAGTTCTTTTTTCATGTGTTAATTTTAGGGTGTAGTAAGTGCAACCGGAATTATTTTACCGTTAAAGAATTTATGTCCGTTTAGAGCAAAATCAGCAATATATTTGCCCATTTCAAAGGCTAAAACAGGCGACTGATAATCAGGGAATGCTTTTTCAAGCATTTCGGTTTGGGCTGAACCCAATGCCAGGCAGTTTACTGCTATCTGTCTGTCAGCAAATTCTATGGCCAAGCATTCGGTCAGGGTGTGAAGCGCTGCCTTACTTGCAGAATAGGCTGCAAGTCCCGGAAATTTCACACTTCCCTGAAACCCACCCATACTTCCTATATTCAAAATATGACTCTTTGGAGGCATTAAAGGAGCCAAATGCTGGATCATTTTTATGTGTCCTAAAAGGTTATTTTGAAGCATTTCTGCAAAATCAAGCTGCGTACTTTGCATAAAACCTTTGTTTATCAGTGATCCCGCATTATTAATCAGTACATCAACTGTGCCTAATCGTTCTTTTACAAAAGGTATGAGTATATTCTCGTAGTCATCATGAGCAATATCGAATTTGACTGCATATAAAGTACAGTCAGGATTTAAGGCAAATGCAATTTCCTGTAATTTATTTAGTTTTTCTTCTGATCGTGCAAGGGCTACAATCTTATTATGCTTATTTCCTATCAGCTCAATAACAGCCTCGAATCCAACTCCACTGCTTGCACCGCTTATTATAATATTCATGATAAATTGTTTGTTAATTGTTCCTGTGCATTGCCAATGAGATAAAATCCATTATAAATCAGCTTGCTTAATTCAGGCTGATTAGAAGCTTTCAATTCCAAATCAATCCGGATCTCTCGGGCAAGTGCTGGATTATAATTTTCTAGTTCTAATATCTCTAAAATTTCCATTGAACAGAGCCAGTCTTCACGATAATTTTCTTTTATTTTTTTCCATAGATCCGCCAGCTCTCCGTACCTGGTATGTGATTCTCTGCAACTTCGTACAATACCAAACAAGCTATGATAGTATTTTGTTTTTGCATCATATTCAGGGTGGCGAGTTTCAGATAAAGCTTTGAATGCAATTTCTTCAAAAGCATCCTTATCTGCGGCACCGCAATATACTGAAACTACTGTTTCACCTACCGCCATATCGTAAACTCCCCAAGTGGGATCAAAAAAGTGCTCTCCCTGTTCGTTATTTAAGCTGCAATCCGAAAAGCTAATCATTATTATTTTAGAATTTCGTCGTTCGATCAATATAACTTTACCTTCAAGCCTTATTCCACTGCAAAAATTTAGTACTACATTATTTCCGGGTATGATCCCCAGAAATTCAAGTTCCTGATCACTCGCATTTTCAAGTGCACTGTCTAGGTTTTTCAATCGCCCAACTGGCGAAGAAAAACCATGAGAATGCTTTTGTTTTCCATGTCCCTCCAGTTGTTTGTTTTCATAGGATAATGCACTGGGTCCACTGGTTTTTATATAGTAAAGTTCATCTTTGCTTCCCATGGTCAGATCACTGAAAACCCCACTGACCTCTAAGCCTGAACTGAAAACTGCAGTGCATATATTTTTGCATTCTATAGCCTTAAGTATGCTTTCTGATCCGCCGCGACGGAAAGACATGGTATCTGCAAACTCTTCCAGCACATGAATTAGATTTTTAAAGTTTGGCGTTACAAATAGTTGAGGCTGTGTTTGAGTAATGTCAAAAGGAAAATTTATTGCCTCAGAGGTATACCATCGTTTTTTGACTTTCGGATCCATACAGCTTTTACTCTCTCCAATAGATGAAAGTAAACCGGCACCATAAATTTTAGGATGGTCGAGCGTTCCGATCAATCCATATTCTACGGTCCACCAATGCAGGCGACTCAAAAGAGCCATTTCTGAAGGTTCGCCGATGTTTTTCTGACAAAAGCTGATCTTTTTTTCGGCCTTCTTCAATTCTGTAGGATCAGGATCATGCATTTCCTTTAGAATGGATAGTTCCCGTATAGCTTCGTAAAGCTCAAAATCTTTCGACGAGTACATTGCTTTCGCACCAATTGATCCAAAATAACTCAGGTATTGATGATAGTCTTGATCGGCAATTATGGGTGCATGTCCGGCAGACTCATGAATGATATCCGGCGCAGGAGTATATTCTATATGATGAAGTTGGCGTATGTCTGCCGCGATTACCAGGACCCGATAGGATTGATATTCCATAAATGCAGCAGGCGGAATAAATCCATCGACCGTAACAGCACCCCAGCCGATCTTGTTGAGTGCATCATTCATAACCTGAAGATCCGGAATCTTTTCAATGGTCAAACCGGCCGCTTCAAGGCCAGGAATATAGGGATAATAGGCAATGTCTTTTAAATAACTATAATTCTGACGCATTACATACCGCCAAACCGCATGGTCAACAGGAGTATAATGTTCATAATGTTGCTCAACAATAAATTGCTTGAGATGCTCAGGCAGTTTTTTAACCTGTGGATTATTGAAATCGTTAAATGCAGTCATTATTAATTGGTCTTGCAAGAATTGCTACCATAAAGTTAAGGATTTTTTCGGGTGCTCGTTTTTAGGTTGGTCTATATTTTGTCAAAAGCAAAGAGGTAATTTTGTATTTTTGACCCAGATATGAATAGGAAAAAGCGAATTCTGATTACAGGTGCAGCTGGGTTTATTGGAAGTAACCTGACTAACAGTTTGTTACAAAGGGACGATGTTCAGGTAATTGGCTTGGATAATTTCGATGATTTTTATAGCCGGGAGCAGAAAGAAAAGAATATGTCATCTTTCATTTCCAATCAAGACTTCAGTTTTATTGAAGGAGATGTCAGAAATATGAATGATCTTTTAGCTTTGTCAGAAATTGATGTGATCGTTCATCTTGCCGCAAAAGCAGGGGTAAGACCAAGTATTAAAAATCCTATTCTTTATCAGGATGTGAATGTATCCGGTACCCAAAACCTTCTGGAATTGGCCCGTCAAAGAAATATTAAACAGTTTGTTTTCGCATCATCCAGCAGTGTTTATGGAATCAATGAGAATGTGCCCTGGAATGAGGAAGAAAAACTGATGCCGATCAGCCCCTATGCTTCCACTAAGTTATCCTGCGAGATGCTGGGCCATGTTTACAGTCATTTATATGGGATCCGTTTTTTAGCACTTCGCTTTTTTACAGTTTACGGACCAGCACAGCGGCCTGACCTGGCTATTCATAAATTTTTCCATTCTATTTCCAAAGGGCAGCCAATCCCTGTTTTTGGTGATGGGTCAACCAGCAGAGACTATACTTTTGTGGAGGACACCATTCAGGGTATTAAGTCAGCAATAGATTATGATCAGTCTGATTTTGAGATTATTAACCTTGGTAACCATAAAACTGTGACTTTAAGTACATTGATTCAATCAATTGAAAAAATCTGTGGTAAACAAGCCATTATAGACCGTCAGCCAGAACAACCTGGTGATGTGCCCCAAACCTATGCAGATATTAGCAAAGCTCAGAAATTATTAAACTACTACCCTGAAACTGAACTTAAAATAGGATTACTCAAATTTTATGAGTGGTACAAGAATCAAAATCCTGTCTCTGAATAATTTTAGGTAATAATTCTTTCAAAGTAAATTATCTTCTTGCAATTTTAGGGTAAGGTGTATTATATCCTTTTACAGAATACCAGAGAATAAGGTTTAAGGTATCTTCATTTGCTTGATCAAGCTCACTTAGCTTCATTTCCATCGATTTTTTTGCCCAAAATTTCTTCTTTCCTGATAAAGTTGATAGTTTAGGATTCATCTCATCCAGTGGAATCTGGTTAGCTAATGCGGAATAGGGACTGAAATTAGGTTTGCTTGTGAAGCAATCGGTCATAGGATTAGCGATCATGTCGAATTGGCTCATAGGTGAAAGACCCAGGATCAATTCAATGGTTCGCAGAATACTGTTTTGGTTATAATGAGTGCTTATTACTTCTCCTCTTTT
>JBIIWE010000093.1:0-7252 GCA_044339075.1 Daejeonella sp.
TACTTCAGACAACAGATAACAGATAACAGATAACAGACAACAGATAACAGAATAAAGGCAAAAGCAGAAAGCGAAAAGGTAAAAGCAGAGAAGAACAATCATCTGAAATGTAGTACTGTGAGGCTATTCCAACCAACTAATAACTAACCAACTAATAACTAACAACTAACCAACTAAAAACTAACCAACTAATAACTAACCAACTAACCACCTAACCACCTAACCACCTGATTAACCCATCATGAAACAATATCACGAATTAATGCAGCATGTATTGCAAAATGGAACCCAAAAACATGATCGTACGGGTACAGGTACTATCAGCGTGTTCGGTTATCAGATGCGATTTAATTTGCTGGATGGATTTCCAATGGTAACAACAAAGAAAGTGCACCTGAGGTCAATCATTCATGAACTAATTTGGTTTTTGAAGGGTGAAACCAATATCAGCTATTTAAAAGAGAATGGTGTTAGCATTTGGGATGAATGGGCTGATGAAAATGGAGAGCTCGGACCAGTTTACGGCTCACAATGGCGTTCTTGGCCCAAGCCAGATGGCGGGCATATTGATCAGATCAGTCAGGTAATTGATCAGATCAAAAAAAATCCGGATTCAAGGCGACTGATCGTTTCTGCATGGAATGTTGCGGAAATTGAAAATATGGCACTTCCACCCTGCCATAGCTTTTTTCAGTTTTATGTTGCCGACGGTAAATTAAGTTGTCAGCTTTATCAAAGAAGTGCAGATATATTTCTAGGTGTTCCTTTCAATATTGCATCTTATGCCCTGCTTACCATGATGGTTGCTCAGGTTTGCGGCCTTCAGGCTGGCGATTTTGTACATACCCTTGGTGATGCGCATTTATACAATAATCACCTGGATCAAACTAAACTCCAGTTGAGTCGTGAATGTCGGCCGCTACCTGTCATGAAACTAAACCCAGAAATAAAAAATATTTTTGATTTTAAATTTACAGATTTTGAGCTCGAAAACTATGACCCTCATCCTCACATTAAAGGAGCAGTGGCCATATAAATACGTTATAAACCCAAAATAGGCCGTCCTTTTTGGGCATAATAATTGCAAAAAAAACAATTTTATTCTGATGAAAATAAACCTGATCGTAGCTGTAGATGAAAAGAATGGGATTGGAAAAAACAATCAACTACCTTGGCATTTACCGGCAGACCTGCTTCATTTTAAAAAACTAACCACCGGATTCCCAATAATTATGGGAAGAAAGACCTATGATTCAATTGGCAAGGTACTCCCTAACAGGCGAAATATTGTGATCAGTCGTCAACCAAGCCTAGAAATAACTGGTGCAGAAGTGACCGGATCGCTTCAGGGCGCTTTGGAATTGTGCAAAGAAGAAAATGATATCTACATTATTGGTGGTGCTCAAATATTTGAACAGGCTCTTCCGCTTGCTGATTGTATTTACCTCACAGTTATTCAACATGATTTTGATGCAGATACATTTTTTCCAACTTTAGATAAAGAAACATGGGAAGAAACCTCAATCTGTATCCATAAGCCTGATGAAAAGAATATTTATTCTTATATTTTTAAAAATTATATCAGACTTTGAATTAAGTACATATTTCTCTGATAAAGAATTATTCCAAAAAACAAAAATTTAATTAGCTTTGGCGTCTTAACCAAAATAGGCTTAAATCAACATTAATAGACAATTAAAATAAAATGCAAGGTAAAGGATTAATAAAATTCGCGGCAATATCGCTTACAATAGCGTGTTTGTATTCCCTCTCGTTCTCATGGATAGCGAATAAAGTTGAAAAAGATGCTCAGAAATTTGCTAAAGGAAATGCCCCTAAAGAGAAAAATTATCTCGATTCGGTAGCATCATTACCTGTATTTGGAAATCTGGATTATATCACCTATCAGTACGCTAAGGAACGTGAAATTCCTCTGGGTCTTGATTTAAAAGGTGGTATGAACGTAACCATGGAAATTTCATTAAGTGAAATGGTTCGTAATCTTGCAAACAACAGCACTGATGCAAATTTCAATGCGGCAATAAAAAACGCTGAACTAGCATTAGCACAAGGTGATAATGATTTCATTTCTGTTTTTGGAAGAGAATTCGAAAAAGTTAGTCCGAATACCAGACTTGCTACAATATTCGCTACAAAAGAAAATTCAGCCAACTTAAAAGTTGATGCAGATAACAAGACTGTTTTAGACTTCCTTAGAAAATCTGCAGATGGTGCAATTGATCTATCCTTCAATATTCTTCGTACACGTATCGATAAATTTGGCGTAACCGCACCAAATATTCAAAAACAACAAGGAACCAATCGTATTCTGATCGAATTGCCTGGTGTAACAGATCCTGATCGTGTTCGTAAATTATTACAGGGTTCAGCAAAGCTTGAATTCTGGGAAACTTATGATAATACAGAGATCTTCGGATTGCTACAAAATGTAAACAGCATCCTTGCAACTACGGTAAAGTCTGTTGATACAATAAGCGCAGCTGTTCAGGATACTTCCAAAAGCAAACTTGCTGCATTGGGTAAAAAAGACAGCAGCAGCACGGATAGCACTGCCTTAAAAAGCAAATTACAAGCTGAGCAAGCCAAACAAAATCCATTATTTGCACTTTTAAATCCTGCAACTTTTCAGGGACAAGACGGTCAGTCAAATTTACGTCCGGGTCCGGTTGTAGGTTATGCAGCTCTAAAAGATACAGCGAAAGTAAACGCATACCTTTCATCACCTGCAGTCAGAGCAGTAATACCACAGAATGTTAAATTATACTGGGGTGTTAAACCAATGACTGAAGAAAGTAAAGTTTTTGAGTTATATGCTTTAAAAACCAGTAGTATAGCAGGAGGTCCGGCTCTTGAAGGAGATGTAATCTCTGACGCACGTTCTGATTATGATCAGAAAGGCAATCCGGAAGTTGTTATGGTTATGAATGCTGATGGTGCTCGTGCATGGCGTTCAATTACTGCTGCTGCATCTGCAAATCCAAATAACAAGAAAAGCGTTGCTATCGTATTAGACAATCTGGTATATTCTGCTCCTACCGTACAGGGCGAAATTCCAAATGGTATTTCATCCATTAGCGGAAGCTTTAAAGTAGAAGATACGCAGGATCTTGCAAACGTTTTGAAAGCAGGAAGATTACCTGCACCAGCTAAAATAGTTAGTGATTATGTTGTAGGTCCTTCTCTTGGAGCAGCTTCTATTTCTGCAGGTTTATTTTCTACCATTGCAGGTATCATTTTCATCCTGATTTTCATGGGAATGTATTACAGTACTGCTGGTATAGTTGCAAATATTGCATTGCTGATCAATCTATTCTTCCTGATGGGTGTACTTGCTTCCTTGGGAGCTGTATTAACTCTTCCAGGTATAGCAGGTATTGTTCTTTCATTAGGTATGTCGGTAGATGCCAACGTTTTGATCTATGAACGTATCCGTGAAGAAATCGCTGAAGGTAAATCTGTCCGATTAGCAATAACCGAAGGTTTCCATAAAGCCATGCCATCGATCTTAGATTCTAATATCACTACATTCTTAACTGGTGTTATTCTTTATATTTTCGGTCAGGGACCAATTGTTGGTTTCGCAACTACCCTGATGATCGGTATTATTACTTCACTGTTTGCTGCCATATTCATTTCACGTTTAGTGTTCGAATGGTTATTAGACAGAAAGAAACCAATCAGCTTCTCTATAAAAGCAACTGAGAATTTATTCAAGGATTCTAAATTTGATTTCATTACTGGTCGTAAGCGTTTCTATTACTTATCTGCTGCAATCATTGTTGCCGGTATAGTATCCGCATTCACACAAGGGTTTAGCCTGGGTGTAGATTTCCAGGGAGGAAGAGCTTATTTTGTAGCCTTCGATAAGCCTGTTGAAGTTGAATCTGTACGTTCAATCTTAATCGATGAATTTGGAACTGCAGTAGAAGTAAAAACATTTGGAACTTCCAATCAGGTTAAGATCACAACTGCTTACCTGATCAATGATAATACCGATCAGGCTAATGCTCTAGTAAGTGAAAAACTTGCTGCAGGATTGAAAAAGATAAACCCTGTATACGAAATTAAAGATTCACAAAAGGTAACACCTACTATTGCCGACGATATTAAAAAATCAGCTATATGGGCAGTTATTTTCTCAATTATTGTCATATTCCTGTACATTTTGATCCGATTCAAAAGAATGGCCTTTGGTTTTGCAGCAATACTTGCGCTTGTACATGATGTTCTTGTATTGCTTGCCATATTCACCATATTTAATGGATGGCTTCCGTTCTCACTTGATATTGACCAAGCCTTTGTAGCGGCAATATTAACCGTAATGGGCTACTCAATAAATGATACGGTGGTTGTATTTGACCGTGTTCGTGAATACATTAGTCAACATCATTCTAAAAATGAGGATCTTCCTTCAGTGATCAATAATGCCTTGAACAGTACGCTAAGCAGAACAGTAATCACTGGTATCTGTACGATTGCTGTTCTTCTGATCATATTCATCTTTGGTGGTGAGATCTTAAGAGGATTCTCTTTTGCGATGTTTATAGGTGTAATTTTTGGAACCTATTCTTCCTTGTTTGTTGCAACACCATTTGTTGTAGAATTCATTAAAGAAAAAGGAAAAGCATAATTCTTAAATAGATTTTTTAAAGCAATTTTTTAAAGCATCCGCAAAAGCGGATGCTTTTTTTGTTTTATATCAAATTTATATTGATATTTGTCATACTAACAATAAGTATGGCAATAGAATTATTTAGTACCTATTCTTATCTGCTCGATCGTACGGCCAGAAAAGTAAAGCAATACGCACAGCGTCGCTTTAATGCAGAAAATTACGATATAACAGTTGATCAATGGTTAATATTAAAGAACCTGAGCAGCGACAATGATTTAAATCAAAGTCAGCTGGCAGAAATAACCGGCAAGGATCATCCTACTCTAACGCGTATAATTGATCTTCTTTGCAGAAAAGGGCTTACTGAAAGAAAGGTTCATCCTACAGATAGAAGGTCTTTTAAAGTCCATCTAACCAACCTTGGAACAAAACGGGTAACTGCATGGAGTCCAAAAATGTCGGAGATACGAATGAAAGCATGGGAAAATCTAACGGAGGAAGATTACAAGAATTTGAAAAGAATTCTGGATACCATCTATACTAATCTCGACCAGGAAAATGAATAAACTTCTGATCAAACATAATTCCAAATTACTATAAATTTCAATAGAATGATTTCAACTGACCTATGTATTATCGGTGCCGGACCTGTCGGACTTTTTGCAGTATTTGAAGCAGGCTTACTAAAGATGAGATGCCACCTCATCGACACGCTGCCTCAAGTTGGCGGGCAATTATCTGAGATTTATCCTCATAAACCAATATATGATATACCCGGGTATCCAGAAATAAAGGCTCAGGAACTTGTAGAAAGGTTAATGGAGCAGATTGCTCCTTTTGATCCGGGATTTACACTTGGTGAAAGAGTTGAAACATTAGTCAAACAGGATGATGGATCTTTTTTAGTTGGAACAAATGATGGCACGATGATACATTGCCAGGTGGTAGTGATTGCCGGTGGATTGGGATGTTTTGAACCGCGTAAACCAGATATTGAGGGGCTAATCGATTTTGAAGGCAAGGGAGTAGAATATATGGTTAAGAATCCTGAAACATTCCGGAACAAACGGGTAATTCTGGCAGGCGGAGGGGATTCAGCGCTCGACTGGACCATATTCCTTTCAGATGTTGCAGAACGTGTAACGCTTATTCACCGAGGTGATACTTTCCGTGGCGCACCTGATTCAGCTGAAAAAGTGCATGAACTAGCTAACAATGGTAAAATAGACCTGATCCTTCAATCCAATCTCCTGAGTGTTTCAGGCAATGAACATCTAAGAGAAGTGTCATTTATTGGAAGAGACCAGGTCAAAAGATCGGTTGAAACAGATTTTCTAATCCCCTTATTCGGACTTAGCCCCAAATTAGGTCCGATTGCAGAATGGGGACTAACTATTGATAAATCAGCCATTCAGGTAAATACATTTGATTATTCGACCAACGCAGATCGTATTTACGCAATTGGCGACATCAATACCTACCCTGGAAAACTTAAACTGATCTTATGTGGTTTTCATGAAGCCGCTTTAATGGTACAGAGTGCATTCAAATATGTTCACCCTGATCAGAAATTAAGTTTTAAATACACAACTGTTTATGGAGTAAATTCCTTTTAAGATGATCAATATAACCATTGAAGACAGGAACGGAGATCAACAGTCCGTTGAAATTCCTGAAGAAATAAGCCTTAGCCTGATGGAAGTACTGAAGGCTTCAGACTATAATATATTAGCAACCTGTGGCGGCATTGCTCTTTGTGCCACCTGCCATGTACAAGTATTAAAGGGTCTGGAAGATTTACCGATAGCTGGAAATGATGAAATGGACATGCTAGACACCTTACATGATGCAGGTTTCGATAGCAGACTGGCTTGTCAGATTCGTATGAGTGAAAACCTGAATGGCATGATTTTCAAGATCAGAGGTGACGAACAATAGCAATTTTGCTTTTATGTTTTTTAAAGATCAATTACCATGGAACAGTCTGTCCATAATACTATTGCATTCCCAAAAATTGTCATTATAGGTGGAGGTTTCGGTGGAATTGAGCTTACTAAACGTTTAAAAAACAAAGAAGTTGAGGTATTGATGCTCGACAGGCACAATTATCATACCTTTCAGCCCCTTCTCTATCAGGTTGCAACCGGTGGACTTGAAGCAGACTCTATTGCGTTCCCGATTCGGAAAATATTTAAAAATCAAAAGAATTTCAAGTTCAGAGTTACGGATGTATCGTATATTGATGCTAAACTGAAAAAAATACATACCACTATTGGTGAGATAGATTATGATTATCTGGTTATTGCTACTGGTTCAGATACCAATTTCTTCGGACAAAAAGAGATCGAGCATTTTTCAATGCCAATGAAAACTATTCCTGAAGCCTTAAATCTCAGGAGTATGATCCTGCAGAATCTGGAAGAAGCTTTAATTGAGACTAAGCCTTTAATAAAGAGTTCTTTATTGAATTTTGTGGTTGTTGGCGGGGGGCCGACAGGTGTTGAGCTTTCAGGAGCACTGGCAGAGCTAAAAAAACATGTACTTCCAAAAGATTATCCCGAACTAAGCATCAATGATGTTAAAGTTTATCTGGTAGAAGGAACTTCAGAGGTTCTG
>JBIIWE010000094.1:0-7239 GCA_044339075.1 Daejeonella sp.
ACGTAAAGAATGTCGTCATTTCGAACACCTGCGCTATTTTTTAATTGAAAGGTACTAGTGAAGGGTGGAGAAATCTGTTCACTAAGGGGCAATATTTTAAATCAGAAGCATCTTTCCATTCAACAGATCTCTCCACGCGTTAAATTTCTTGTGAATTGAAAATGTTTTTTGCGTGTTCGAGATGACGTAAAGAATGTCGTCATTTCGAACACCTGCGCTATTTTTTAATTGAAAGGTACTAGTTAAAGGCGGAGAAATCTGTTGATCATAAACTGCTTTTATTCATCATAAATTTTTTCGTATTAATCGGGATGAAGATCTGGTTATGAGTAGATTAATTCGATTATCAACCATGTATCGTTTCCGATTTACCGTAATTTTGTATAACCTTAGCCTCATATTCCAGAAATTCTTTCCAGCGTTTTTCAACATCGATTCCTTCAGCATATTTTCGAGCAAGTCCAATGAACATCGTATAATGTCCAGCTTCACTGATCATCAGTTCATAATAGAACTTTGAAAGTTCTTCATCATTGATATGTTCAGACATAACTTTGAAGCGTTCACAGCTTCTGGCTTCGATCATGGCAGAGAATAAGAGTCGGTCAATCAATTGATCATGCCTGCTTCCGCCTTTAATCACAAATTGTAAGAGTTCATTCACATAATGATCTTTTCGTTCTCTGCCAAGCACAAATCCCCTGGCAAGGATCAGATCATGTACCCTTTTAAAATGATCCATTTCCTCCTGCACCAACAGGGCCATTTCCTGTACTAGGTCAGATAGATTTGGATTTTGAACGATAAGCGTAATAGCATTGCTGGCAGCCTTCTGCTCACAAAAGGCATGGTCAGTTAGAATCTCCTCAATATTACTTTCAACCACATTCTTAACCCAAAGTGGGTCAGTAGGAAGTTTCAGTTTAAGTATGGTTTTTTCGTTGCTCACAGTATATTTTAATTCTTTTAGCTTCTTAAATGCCGGGACAATTTTGAATATTAATGGTATAAATTCTTGCCATCGATGAATTTAAGCACTTTGTCATGCACAAAATAGTGAACATTCTTTCCTTCTTTAACAGCTTTCCGAATAAACGTGGCTGATAATTCCATGAGAGGAGTTTCTGTAATTGTTATGGAAGGATGGTCCTTGAATTCTTCTATTTCATACCCGGGTCTTGGGTAGATATGAATATGATAATCACGTAGGATCAGTTCATAATTTTTCCATTTCTTGATTGAGCTTAGATTGTCTGAACCCATGATCAGACTGAATTCATGCTCCGGGTATTTTTCATGAAGATAAGTTAGCGTATCAATTGTATAGGATGGTTGGGGAAGTTTTAGTTCCACATCGCTTACCCTGATATTTATTGCATCTTCCGTTGCGAGTTTCGCCATTTCCAGCCGATCATACATATTGATCAGGTCGCTTTTTTCTTTCAAAGGATTATGAGGAGAAACGACTAGCCAAACTTCCTGAAGGTTTGTGTAGTTCGCCATGTAATTGGCTATGATTAGATGGCCAATATGAATGGGATTGAATGAGCCGAAGAATAATCCTACTTTCATATACCTGGAGATATTAGATATGAGATATGAGATATGAGATATGAGATATGAGAAAGAGTAGATAGGACATTCTATTTTTATTATTGAGCAAGAAATTCTGTAACCAGCTTTTCGGCCTCTTTACAGGCTTTTTCCAACTCGTAATTTTTTAATATCACATCAAACTGATCAGCATATTTAAGCTCTTTATCAGCTTTTTTAATTCGTTCAGCTAACTTTTCTGGAAGATCAGTTCCCCGTCCTGTGAGCCTCTCAATTAAAACTTCCAATGATGGAGGTTGAACAAAAACAGCTAATGCACTGTCGCCATATTTCTTCTTTAAATGTAGCCCGCCGATCACATCAATATCAAAGATCACATGTTTGCCTGCAGCCCAGATCCGCTCGATCTCAGCTCTGAGAGTTCCATAAAAAGTTCCAGTATAAACCTCTTCAAACTCCACGAATTCTTTCTGTGCAATTTTATGAAGAAAATTTTCCTGACTGATGAAATAATAGTCCCGCCCATTAACCTCATCCCCACGTTGCTCCCTTGTTGTAGCTGAAATTGAAAAGGAAAGATCAGGTGTCTTTTTTAATAAATGATGTACAATTGTGGTTTTACCTGCACCTGATGGGGCTGAAAATATGATGAGTTTACCGTTCACTTGATTTTGAGTAGTAAGTTTAAAGTAAGAAGTTGTAAGTATTAAGTTTAAAGTAATAAGTTTAAAGTAATAAGTTGTAAGTAAGAAGTAATAAGTATTAACTACTAATTATTAAGTTTAGATTGCCCAAAACTTACAACTTATAACTTATTACTTACAACTTTATAATACGTTTAATAATTGTTCCTTGATCTTTTCCAGTTCTTCTTTCATACCCACAACGATCTGCTGCATTTTAGCATCATTGGCCTTTGATCCCATTGTATTGATCTCGCGTCCTATTTCCTGTGAAATGAATCCTAATTTTTTTCCGTTAGCATCTTTATCTTGCAGTGCAGTAATAAAGTAATCGCAATGGCTTTTTAAACGGGTTTTTTCTTCAGTGATATCCAGCTTGTCGATAAAATAAATCAACTCCTGTTCAAAGCGGTTATGATCGATGTTCTCTTTTCCAACAGCATCTTCCAGAAACTGGTTCAAACGATCTTTTATTGATGGGATACGTAGCGGCTCCTGTTCTGAAACCAGCCTCATCCCTTCCATTATGTTTGTTATTCGCAGAATTAGGTCAAGCTTTAAAACTCCACCTTCATCTTGCCTGAAATTTTGAAAATTGGCCAGTGCCTGTTCAAAAGTATTATATACTATCTTCCATTCGTCTTCGCTTACTTCATCAACCGAATACTGAACAACTTCCGGGAAGTTCAGTGCCATTTGAAACAGGTTGCTGCCAGTATCCCCTAAGGCATCTGCTGATTCCTTAAGCTGAGTGTAATAATGCCTGAGTAATGGCTGATTGATGCTGGAAGTCTTTAGTGTAGTTTCTGCATATTCAATGTTGATACTAATATTTACCTTCCCGCGTTCGATTTGCCTGGTACATTCATTTCTTAATAAAAACTCTTTATCAGAAAATGCCTTTGGAATTTTTAAAGAAAGTTCCAGGAACTTACTGTTCAATGATTTGATCTCCACCGTATATTTTGCGTGGGCAAAATCATTGGTAGCCAAACCATAGCCTGTCATGGATTTAATCATTCGGCAAAGATAAGATTTAATTGGAAAGGCTTAAAGCCTATTAATTACCCTATTTAACATTATTTAAGAGAATCCCAACCTTTGTTTTGCTAATTTTGATGCAGATGAAACAGGTTCTTATTGTATTTCTGATTGCTATGCAATTTATTAGTTCTGCAAATAGGGTTCTGTATGCTCAGGAACCTGCGGTAAAGGGGCTTATCATGGAAAAATCTGGTGTATCAAAGCTTGCTAATGTGTTTATTCTTAATAAAAGAACACAACGAATTAGTCAAAGTGATGAATATGGGCTGTTCAGAATACCAGCATTGAAGGGCGACACGCTTATTTTTTCAAAGTCTGGATATACCGATCTGATCCTAGTTCTGCCTGATCTTTCTGATCTTGTTTTGAGGCTTCAGCCTGTAATCAAGCTTTCAGAAGTGATGGTTCAGGGTCAAAGTAAAAAGCAGGAACTGGATGAAATAAAAGATCAATACCGAAAAAAAGGTTCCTATTATGCTGGAAAACCTCCCTGGTTAGCCTATATTTTTCAGCCACTTACGGCAATTTATGAGCTTGTTGGTAAAACACCCGGACAAGCACGCAGGTTTAATACCTATTATACCAATGAGCTGCGGCAATCGGAGGTTGATCGTAGATTTAATGTTTATACAGTGCGAAAAATTACAGGATTGGACAGCCTTGATCTGAAAAATTTCATGGTTACATTTCGCCCTGATTATGAATCCTTATCTACCTGGGATGAATACGCCTTGGTTAACTACCTCAAAAGATCAATCCAAACATTTAACAATTCAGGGCGCCCAAAGGGGCTCAAAAGTTTGCCTTCATTGCCGAAGGCTAAAGATCTGACTGAGAAGAAGTTAAAATATTAAATGGAGCTTTTCATTAAATTCTCCATTCGCATTCGAACATTAGCTTTTAAATCTTCCAAGTCTTCCGCTTGTAGCCCGGTTACTTCCACAGGTTCGTCAAAAATGCAGGTGATCAATCCTGGTTTTACGCTAAGTGGATTTGCCCTTGGAAGAAGGTTTCTTGCATTTAATATGACCATAGGGGCTATATCTGTTTGAGTTTCTATAGCAAGCCTGAATGCTCCATCATAAAAATCGGATAGGTCTGCTTCAGTTTTGTTCATTTTACCTTCAGGGAATATCAGAATTGATTGACCCCTAGCAAGGTCAATCTTCAATTCTTCAACACTATGTGCACGACTTTCTTTATTTTTCCTGTCAATTAAAACCACAACTCTCTTGTAAATCATCCCAAAAATGGGAGTTTTAACCATTTCGATTTTGCCCAAAGGCTTTACTGAGCCTGAAATGCCAATTACAACGGCAATTGCGTCTAAATATGAATTATGGTTGCATACAAATATATAGGCTTTGTCCTGATTTTTGTGTTTGTATCCCTTGGTTCTGACGGGAAAGAAGCATAATATTGAAAAGGTCCATGCCCAAATTTTAAGGAAGAGAAAAATGATATCTTGTGCCTGTTTTTCTTTGAATAGTACTGAACTGATTAGAATAAATGGAAAGACAAGTATCATGGCAGCAATAAATACCATCAGACCATAGACCATGAATAAAATTGCAATAGCATTTTTTAAAATTCTGATCATTTCCCTAAATATGTAAGAACTCGCAGGCTTTTTCTGCGGCCAGCTTTTCTGCGTTCTTCTTGTTATAATCCCGGCCAATGGCACAACTTTCTCCATCCACATTTACCCTGATTGTAAAGAGCTTGATATTTTCTCCTTCTTCATTGGGGATTATTTCAAAAGTGATATCTTTTCCATGGCGCTGACACCACTCAATCAGCTTGCTTTTGAAATTAGTTTCAGTAAGTTCGAGAGTATGGATGTCAATATGTGGTTTAATAATTCGGTTAAGAAGGAAATTTCTCGTAAAATTATAATCCTTATCCATGTAAATAGCGCCGATCATTGCTTCAAAAGTATCTCCTAAGAGAGAGCCTTGTTTGTTATTATGACCTAGTGCTTTGTTATCAAATTCAATATGTTCATCAAGGCCAAGACGTTTGGCCAGCTGGTTCAGGTTTGATCGGCTCACAATTTTTGATCGCATTTCAGTTAAAAAACCTTCGTCTTTATAGGGATACATTTTAAATAACAACTCAGCCACAACTGACCCTAAAATAGCATCCCCTAAAAATTCAAGTCGTTCGTTACTATTTTTAGCTCCGTTTTTAACCTCCACAGCAACAGAACGGTGTCTGAAAGCCATGCGATAAAGCCGCAAATTTCCAGGAACATACCCCAATAGGTTCTCTAAAGATTTTATGTACTTACGATTTGGCGAAAAGTAGAGTTTATAGATTCTTGAAAATGGCATTAATGACCGGAAATCAAATTGATATTAACTAATATACAGGTTTAAAGAGATACTGTAAGGAAAATTAATGACTAAGATGATCAGGCTTTGTATTTTTTAAAGATCACAGAAGCATTGTGTCCTCCAAATCCGAAAGTATTGCTCAAAGCAGCATTTACGGTACGTTTTTGAGCCTTATTAAATGTGAAATTTAATCTTGGATCAAAACCAGGATCATCTGTAAAATGATTTATTGTTGGTGGAACAATGTCATTATGTACAGAAAGAATTGCTACAATTGCTTCAACGGCTCCGGCGGCACCCAGAAGGTGGCCTGTCATTGATTTTGTTGAGCTTATATTTAGTCTGAAAGCATCTTCCTGGAACATATGAAGGATAGCTTTTACTTCGCTTATATCTCCCAATGGAGTAGAAGTGCCATGCACATTAATATAATCAATATCAGCAGGGGTCATGTGAGCATCTCTCAGCGCATTGGTCATAACCAGTTTAGCACCAAGACCTTCAGGATGTGGTGCAGTTATATGATTTGCATCAGCACTCATACCACCACCTACAAGTTCAGCATAAATTTTAGCACCTCTTGCTAAAGCATGCTCTAATTCTTCAAGAATAATACTTCCTGCACCTTCTCCTGCAACAAAACCATCTCGGTCTTTATCAAAAGGGCGTGATGCGGTTGTTGGATCGTCATTTCGTGTAGAAAGTGCGTGCATGGCATTGAAACCGCCCATGCCTGCCTCATTGATAATGGCTTCTGAACCTCCTGAAACAATAATATCGGCCATATCCAATCGGATATAGTTAAATGCATCAATCAGCGCATTGGTAGAAGAAGCGCAAGCAGAAACAGTAGAGAAATTCGGACCGCGCAAGCCATGTCTTATTGAGATATGGCCTGGAGCGATATCCAGAATCATTTTAGGAATGAAAAACGGATTGAACCGCGGAGTCCCGTCTCCATTGGCGAAGTTCACGACTTCATCGGTAAAGGTTTTTAAACCACCAATACCAGAACCCCAGATCACCCCAATTCGATTAGTATCGAGGTTTGGGAAGTCTAAGCCAGCATCTTTAATAGCCTCGTCAGATGCAGCGATTGCATAATGAACAAATGGATCTAATTTACGAGCCTCTTTTTTCTCCAAAAAGTCCTCCGGATTGAAGTTCTTAACTTCACAGGCGAATTTTGTACGAAATTTTTCAGGATCGTAATGCGTTATAGGAGCGGCACCGCTTACCCCATTGATCAAACTGTCCCAGAATTCGGGAACAGTATTTCCAATTGGAGTAAGCGCACCTAGTCCTGTAACAACAACTCTTTTAAGCTCCATTTATATGAGGGTATCGTAAATTACTTTACGTTCTTTTCTAAATAAGCGATAGCTTGACCAACAGTACCGATAGTTTCAGCCTGATCATCAGGGATAGCTACATTAAATTCTTTCTCAAACTCCATGATTAATTCCACGGTGTCCAATGAATCGGCACCAAGATCATTGGTGAAAGATGCCTCTGGCGTAACTTCACTTTCGTCAACACCTAATTTTTCAACGATAATTGCTTTAACTCTTGAAGCGATATCAGACATGGTTTTATAATTTAATTGTTAAATAATTCTGTGC
>JBIIWE010000095.1:0-7196 GCA_044339075.1 Daejeonella sp.
CAATGGCATCAAGGTAATTTTAAAACCAACAGAATTTAAAAATGATGAGATCAGCTTTTCAGCCTTCAGTCCGGGTGGCACCTCACTTTACAGTGACGCAGATTTTCAGTCGGCTTCGTATGCAACTGCGATCATAAGAAGTGGAGGGGTTGGAGAATTCAATTCAGTTCAGCTTCCAAAATTATTGAGTGGTAAACGTGTTTCCGTAAACCCTTACATTGCAGAAAGATCAGAAGGAATATCAGGATCAACAACACCAAAAGATCTTGAAACAGCACTTCAACTTACTTATTTGTATTTCACCTCTCCACGAAAAGATGCAGAAACCTTCAAAGGACTGATCGCACAACAGAAAGGTGGATTAGCGAACAGAGGAAATGATCCAAACAGTGTGTTTGCAGATTCATTATCTGCTGTATTAGGCAACTACAATATTCGCCGTACCGGACCATCTGTAGAAAAATTAGATCAGATCAATCTGGATAGAGCATTTGATATCTACAAGGAACGATTTGCTGATGCAAGTGATTTCACTTTCGTATTTGTTGGTAATTTTGATGCAGAAAAAATCAAACCATTATTAGAGCAATACTTAGGTTCATTACCATCGATCAACCGCAAAGAAACTGCAAAAGACCTTGGTATAAATATTCCTGCTGGAAAGATTGATAAAAAGATCTATAAAGGACAGGAGCCAAAAGCTAGCGTTCGTCTGGTATTCAGTGGTGATTACACATACAGCGTAAAACATAACAATCAGTTAGATGCTCTAGCTGAAGTATTAACGATCAAACTGATCGAACGTTTGCGTGAAGATGAAGGCGGAGTTTATGGTGTTGGTGCACGTGCATCTTATTCCAAATTTCCAAAAGGCAGATATACCTTCAATATTTCCTTTGGTTGTGCACCTGAGAATGTGGAAAAACTGATCAGCTCTACACTGGATGAAATTAATAAGATCAGGCAGAATGGTGCTCTGGCATTAGACATTGAAAAATTTATTGCTGAGGAGACACGTTCTACTGAAACACAGATAAAGGAGAATGGTTTTTGGTTAGGATACCTGACAAGCCAATATCAAAATGAAGAAGACCCAAAGCAGGTCTTAACTTATCTTGAGTCATTAAAAGAGTTGACACCTGAATTCTTAAAGGCTACAGTTCAATACCGGTTGTCAGATAATTTTATCCGTATGGTATTACTTCCTGAGAAATAGGATCAAAAAAATAATTATTAAAAAGCCGGTTCAAGCAATTGAATCGGCTTTTTATTTGGAATTCAAATTAGAACTGAACAGTTACTAAAGCTATATTCGATGCTGACTTTCCTGTTTTCGACAATGGGTTCGTCCGAGATTATTTTAATGCAAAAAACATTCAAAAGGTGTTTCTAAATTTATTTGACGGGAATATGAGGTTAAATCTGTGCCTAAATCTCTCAAGAACCACCCCTCCGACGCCTCCATTGGATTCATCCGGAGCAGCGGAGGACAGCATGGCGGATAAAAAATTGCATTAATATTGGAATTTTTAGTTTATAACAAATTTTCCCTAGCCACCCAGTGTCCCCCGCCGGCGGGGGAATTAAAGGGGGTGGTCTTTACTTTAATAGATAAGGCGAAAGTCTTCACTCTCTCCAGGAAAACTACCAAATTAGGTTGTATTAAACGTTTTTAACCTTCATTAGATTTTAGGACCAAGACAAGGAAAATTGAAATATAAAATAATTATTAAAAAGCCGGTTCAATTGCTTAAACCGGCTTTTTTTATAAAATTTATCATTGTTGTCCGTGGAAAGCTTGAAATGGAATTTCCTAAATATTTAGGAGGTTCCAGCTTTCGCTGGAATGACAGCCCATGGGGTGGAATAGGGAGATTCCGGCCTTCGCCGGAATCTAATTGGTATCATCAAAAGTTCTTTTTGAGTCAAGCGATCCTGACGAATTCAGGATCTCCTCCATTATTACAAAATGCATTGTCATCCGATAGCTATCGGATCTGGCGAAGGCCAAAACCTCATTTTGCTTATCCTCTAATTTTGATAAAACATGGGGCATGCTTTTAAAAACGTTAATAAATTCCCATTCTAATTTATAACTAGCAAATTTGACAAGATTTTAATTTTAACCGGACAACAATAAAAAAATAAATCAAAACTGAACAGCTATTGACGCAGAATTGGAATGCTGACTTTCATTTTTAAGCCGGTCTAATGCTGTAACAACATAAATATAATTACGGTTAGTACTTACTGTGTTATCTATAAAAGATGTTTCGGATGAGCTGAAAGAGATTTTCAGGATATGATGAGCCTGTTCAATATCTATCTTTTCTCCACGATTAAAGCGATAAATAACATATCCATAGGCTTTATCTCCATCACTTGCCACAAGTGGCTCTTTCCAGCTTATTTCTACGCCTTTGGCAACTGGCTTTGCAATTAAAGCACTTGGCGCATTTGGATTTACCGCATCAAGCCAAGTCATTGCAGGTTGGAGAGCAGGATAGCGATAAAAATTAATACGAAGGGAATCCTGAACACCTGCCAGGTTATTCGTTACTGATTTGGAACTAAAGAAAACACTGCCCTGAACATTTTCATTTTTTCTGAGATATCTGATCTGATCAGGTATTTGCTTTCGATTACTCCATCCCTGGCGGTTTTCCATTGCTCTGTAAACACCTTGACCTATATATACATGTTTGCCAAAGGCATTATTACTCCACCAGTCGACCAGCTTATCGTATGGTGCCACCTGATAACCAAATGGAAAATAAATTTGTGGATTTAGATAATCAATCCAGCCTTTCTGAGCCCATTTACGAGCATCTGCATATAGTTTTCCGTAACCGTCGAAACCATTACTTTCAGACCCTTCCGGATCCTGGGTTTTATTACGCCAAATCCCAAATGGGCTGATCCCAAATTTGACATACTTTTTTGCTGCATGGATACTATCAGAAACTACATGAATCAAGGTATCCACATTATTGCGTCGCCAATCATCAATATTTTTAAAACCGGCTCCATACTTATAAAAAGTTTCACTATCCCGAAGAGGCTGATTCACTTCAGGATAAGGATAGAAATAATCGTCAAAATGGACGCCATCAATATCATAGTTTTTAACCACATCCATAATCACACTGACTATATATTGACGAACCTCAGGAAGTCCGGGGTTAAACAACTTCTTGCCTCCATACGTAAAGAACCATTCCGGTTTCTGCTTGGTAAGATGATTGGCACTGGTATGGGCATCTATGAGGTTAAACGTTGCACGGTAAGGATTAAACCAGGCATGCAATTCCATTCCCCTTTTATGGGCTTCTACAATAGCAAAATCCAATGGGTCATAATAAGGTACAGGCGCCTGACCCTGATTTCCGGTAAGAAATCGGCTCCATAACTCGCGACCCCTTCCATAAAGTGCATCAGTTGCAGGACGAATCTGGAGTAAAATTGAATTCACACCAGTCTTTTGATGCTGATCAAGAATTCGAAGAAGCTCAGTTTTCTGAATTTCCGCACTTAATCCAGGCTTTGAAGGCCAGTCGATATTTGCAACGGTAGCAACCCAAACACCTCTGAATTCCCGCTTTGGGTGTTCAATACTTTGAGATTTGGAAATGGATGGAACAGCAATAATGAGTGCAATAATGACTAATAGGTTCTTCATCATGAAAAGAATATTCTGGTAAGCCGGTAAAGATAATAATCTAATTTATTGCTTAAAGCCAAAATACCTTCAAATAATATACAAAAGGTATAGATTTCAGTTAAGACCTCAAAAATGATTTATGGGGAATTAAAAAGCTAAATCATAAGTCTTAAACAATATATTTGTTATAACTGAAGTTTAAATTAAATGATTTTATACAAAAATATAGAATCTATAAAAACTAATTGCACATGGAAAACGAGGAACGACCTGTACGAAAAGATTCCAATAAAATTTATTTTTTAATTGCTGTTATACTGGCATTACTAGGAACCAATACCTATTTATTCTTTAAAGATAAAAAAGCAAATGACCGGATTGTAACCATTAGCGATGAAAAAAGCAGAATGCAGACTGAAATTGACAAAATTGAAGCTGAACTAGATAATGCCTCAAGCATGAATATCAAGCTATCGGAGGAAATGAAAAGTGAGCAGGATATTGCTAGAAAAAAAATCGCAAAACTGAGATCCGCCCTAACACAAGGTCAACTTACACAAAGCCAACTTGCCAAAGCACAAGAAGAAATTAAAGAACTTAAATATGTAGTATCTAAATACAGCTCAGATATGGAAGCTTTAAAAAAGCTGAATGCCAATCTGACCACTGAACGAAATGATTTAAGATCGGCTGTAGATTCCGTTAGTTTTGTAGCATCCGACCTTGAAAAACAAAATGAAGAGCTAAGTACAAAGGTCAAAGTAGCAGCAGCCTTAAAAACATCAAATATTTCAGTTCAGGCACTTAATGTTAAAAATAACGGCAAAGAAACCAATGCTAGTCGTGCCAATTCGACCGATAAATTAAGGATCAATTTTTCGCTGGTTAATAACCCACTTGGAGTTAAGGGTATGTACAATATTTACCTAAGAGTGATAGATCCTAGTGGCAATCTAATCATGACTAATAGTAACGGAATGTTCACTTCTGATGAAGAAGAGCTGCAATACACCTATAAAACCGCAATTGAATTTGCCAATGATGGCAGAACATATACTATAGACTGGTCAAATATAGGCAAGTTCCAGAAGGGAAATTATACTGTTTTATTATATTCTGATGGCTATTCCATGGGAAAAGGATCTCATGCTTTGAGGTAATTACTCTTTAAATTAACATCAGCAGAACCCTATATTCACTGATTTTATACCTGTTTATTATCAAAAGGAATAGTTATAAAAAATGTGGTACCAATTCCTGGTACAGTCTCAAAGCTGATAGTTCCATCAATACTCTCGATAGTTTGTTTAACAAATGCAAGGCCTAAACCAGTACCTGAACTTTTAGTCGTAAAATTAGGTGTGAAAATCTTCTGGCCCAGTTCTTCAGGTATTCCGGTACCATTGTCCTTGATTTCAATATGCAACTGATTATCCAGGCAGAACAACAAAATACGGATAAAACTCTTCCGTTTCTCGAATCTAGCCTCTATGGCATTCTTAATAAGGTTATTAAAACATCTTAAGAGTTGATCTTTATCTGCTTTTATGATAACCTCAATGGCACTATTATCTTCAAGTATAATTGTGGTATGATCAGACTGCCTGTAAAGAACTATCGATTGTTCTATGATATCCTGAATATTCACATTCTCCAGAACTGTCTCAGGCATTTTGGCAAAATTGGAAAACTCTGATGCAATATGGGCGAGACTTTCAATTTGCTCAATAAACGACTTAGTGAACTTTTCGAATTTTTCATTAAACTTTGGATCCTTCTCCTTCCAGGATCTTTCAAGCAACTGAACGCCTAATTTAAGAGGTGTAAGCGGGTTCTTTATTTCATGGGCTACTTGCTTTGCCATCTCCCTCCAGGCGGTCTCACGCTCTGATCTGGCCAGCTTCTGGGCACTTTCCTCAAGTGCAGCAATCATAGTATTATATTCACTAACCAGATTACCTATCTCATCATTCCCTTTCCATAATATAGGTTCGTTCTTTCGGCCAATTTTTGTTTCACTCAAGCTTTTCTGAACAATCGTCAAGGGACTGGTAATTCGATTTGCAACAAATACTGCAAAGAAGCCAATTGCAACAAAAACAATGGCATAGACATTGATCAGGGCATTCAAAAATATGCCTATACGGTCCTGGAAATCTTTTTCATTAGAAAAATAAGGAAGCCCTAGATATGCAATTTCATCGTTTTTACTATTCTTGAGTGGAACATAAGCAACGATAAATGAGAGTTGACCAATACGCTCAGTGTTTATATATTCCGACTTTTGGAGCCTGCTTAGATATAGATAAGATAAAGCGTTCATTTTAGGAGCGACGAGCTCATTCTCAAAAATTTTCGGCTGCGTTGACAGAATCAATCTTCCGTTCAGGTCAAACAAATTCAGGTCTACACCATTCATATCTGCAAACGCATTAAATGCTACTTCTGCCTGTTCATCAGGAGCTATAATTCCATTATTAATCAGCTGCTTATTAATCCCGGCAGAAATTTTGGTTAGCTTATCCAATACTAACTCTTCCTGCTGCTCACGATATTGCTGACTAATATTATAAAAAGTTATAATTCCAGTAATCAGAAGAGTAATCACAACTGCAAAAACCATGGATACCTGAATCCTTGTTTTATAAAGGATCTTATTTGCCCTAATTAGATAGCTCCATCTAAAATTCCGTATGCTGATATTAGAATTAAGCAAACTATTCCAGACCCATCGAATAATATATAATAAACTGGAAAAGAGAAGTAAAACCAGGAAGATAAATGAAACCGAAGCAAGCTGATTTAATATATTATTCCCTTCCTTACTGACAATAATGAGCTTACGCGGATTCGGCTGATAGATCAGATGGTTATACTGTTTTCCACCTTCAAATTTATTTTCAAATATGAAGTCTCTGTTTTTACCTATGAAAGCATTGTTTCTTAGATTATAAACATACTTTCCATGCTGATTTAACAATCTACCATCGTTATAATAGGCATAAGAGTAATCACTTAGCTGCAGATCATCCTTAATCTTTCCGTCAACAAGCAATTCAGGAAAAGCACCTACTTCATCGAGACGCTTTGACTTTAGTTCCAAAACTAGGGTGCCTACCTTATTGTTTTTATCTTTTATGGGCAATAGGGCAAAATACTGCTGAAATCCGAAGGTATTATTGCGTTGATAAAAATAATCTGAAACCTTAACAGAGCCTTTTAAAACCAGGTTTTTGAAATTTGATAGCTGCTGGCTTCTGTCTCCTTTAAAGAATATATCCCTCTCATTATATTCGTAGGCCTCAAAATCATATCTGGACAGGTAGCCAGCCATATATAATTTCATTAATCGATTCTTTAAGGCATTATGACTGGAAAGTGGATCCATGAAGTAATCAATAATGAAAGAATCATTCAAGATCTCTTTTTCCAGGTTCATAAAAAGCAAAACAGCATTTGGATCTGCTGAGGATTCCAATTTACCTGCCAGCAGTTTACGGCTTTCACGCTCTTTTAAAAACTGAAATCTGGCAAG
>JBIIWE010000096.1:0-7181 GCA_044339075.1 Daejeonella sp.
GATGACTGAGCTTCTCCTTTTTGTTCTCTGCATATGCCCAATAAATAAATAAAGCAGCAAATATTAATCCTCCCAAAAAACTACCTCTGGTTGAGAGAATAAATTCCTGCGGATTGGCTACAAAAGCGGTATAGTTCAGAAGACCGTCAAGAAGTTTATAACCAACAAAAAATCCGAATATTCCATTTAAAGCTAGATCCTGCATAGAAGCAGGTTCTCCGACTTTAACGTCCCTGGTAAAAGGATGAACTAGCCCCAATTTCTCTTTTCTTTTAAATTCCTGAGAAAGTGCCCAATAACCTGCTGCAAATGCGATAGCGACAAAAAAGCCAAAGGTTTGTATTGGAAGAGGAATATGTAAACCTGTTAAATATTCAATCAGGTGCGTGATGGTTGGAAACATATAATTTATCTAATATTGAAAGGATTTACAATGTAAAGCTAATCTATAAAATCTAGTGCGAATAATAAGAAAAGGAATAAAAGGTTTTAATGAACAAAGCTTTCTGTTGGCTCAGCAATTTCCATATCGCCATCTGATGCAATATTTTCAAACTTAACTTGTTTAATCTCATTAATAAGAAGCGGGTCGTAAGGTGCTTTAACCTTCACGTAATTACGACTGAATCCATGCATGAACCCATTCTTGTGATCGGATTCAAAAAGCACCTCCGTTGTTTTTCCGGTTTGTGTCTCGTAAAATGCACGACGTTTTTTTTCTGACAATATATGAAGCATTTTACTGCGTTCAGCCCGAACAGAACCTTGCACTATTCCTTTCATTTCTGCGGCCGATGTATTTTCACGTTCGGAATAAGTAAAAACATGCAGGTATGAAACTTCCAATTCATTCAAAAAATTGTAGGTGTCAAGAAAATCATCATGTGTTTCACCTGGGAATCCTACAATTACATCTACACCTATACAACACTCAGGCATCAGGCTTTTAATAGTTGCGACTCTTTCAGAGTAAACTTCTCTTTTGTATCGTCTGCGCATAAGTGCAAGAACCTTATTACAACCTGATTGTAAAGGAATATGGAAATGAGGAACAAACTTATTGGATTGAGATACAAATTCAATAATCTCATCTGAAAGAAGGTTAGGTTCAATAGAAGATATCCGGATTCGATCAATCCCAGTCACTTGGTCGAGAGCTTGAATCAGGTCAAAGAATTTATCTTCACGAATTCCATCTCTGATTCCAAAATCGCCAAGATTTACTCCGGTAAGTACAATTTCCTTCACACCAGATGCTGCAATTTCATTCGCCTGTTCAATAACGTGAGGTATGGTATCACTTCTGCTGGATCCTCTTGCTAATGGAATAGTGCAAAATGAACAGGTATAATCACATCCATCCTGAACTTTTAAAAACGTTCTGGTTCTTTCACCAAAAGAATAGGAAGAGATAAAATCCTTTGTTTCTGAAATATCCTGATTAAAAATCAGAGTTTTTTCCTGTTTAGTCAGGTCAGTAATATAATCGATGATCATGAATTTCTCTGCAGCACCAAGTACAATATCAACACCTGGAATTTCAGAGATCTCTTTGGGTTTCAGCTGAGCATAGCAGCCAACCACAGCGATATAGGCATTTGGAGAATGCTTCAATGCTTCTTTTACTACTTTCCTGCATTTTTTGTCTGCATGATCAGTAACAGAGCAGGTATTAATAAGATATACATCTGCCTGATCTGTAAAGGCTACAGTTTCAAAGCCAGCATCATTAAACTGACGCCCAATTGCTGAACTTTCAGAAAAGTTGAGCTTACAGCCCAGCGTATAAAATGCAACCTTTTTGCTCATGATTCCGGCAAAGATAAGAAATGCTCCTGAAATGCTTAGTACGACTCGAAGGCAATTGAATTAGCTATGTTTATTGATCTCCCCAGCGATAGGAATCATGATTAAAACCAGCCAGATCTATCACTCTGTTTACAACAGTTTCAGCCACCTCTTCAATAGTTTGAGGTAAACTGTAAAATGAAGGAGTTGCCGGACAAATAATACCGCCAGCTTCAGTAACTGTCTTCATATTATTAATATGGATCAAATTGTATGGACTTTCTCTTACCACTAGGATCAACTTACGTCTTTCCTTTAAAACCACATCGGCAGCACGGCTGATCAGGTCATCTGAAATACCACCAGCAATACGACCTAAGGTCCCCATCGAGCAGGGACAAACGATCAGAGTATCAAAACCAGCTGAACCCGATGCAAAAGGTGCAGTAAAATCTCTTTTGTCGAAAAACTTGAATCCGTATCCATTAAAGGCGCTATTACCAAGTTCATGATTCCAAACATCTTTAGCATTATCCGACATAACAATTCCGAGATCAGCTATCTGATCTTTCAATAGTGTTAACTTATCAAATAAAACCTTTGCATATATCGAACCACTTGCCCCTGTTATAGCTATTGCAATCTTACGCTTCTTCATTCGTGTTTATAAATTTATGTGAGGTTTTTAACCATCTTTAATTTGGCAGAAAGATAATCACTAGTGTCTGAATAAAAATGTAAATGATCAATTAAAATTAAAATCATCCCGCTCATGCCGCGGTCAATGTCAACCTGTAAACATATTTCAGGATTAAATCAAAAACTGTAAACTTTTTTAGGACGATACAATTAAGTTAAGGATCGGGAGGTTCCCGCCTTCGCGGGAATGACAAACAGATAGGGAGGAGAGGAGATTCCAGCCTTCGCTGGAATCGGCTCTGGTTACTTACTACTTTTAACGAACCAATCCACAGCAAGATCATACCGGTCAGGGTTATGTTTTTCAATTAAATTATTTTTCCACGATCGTTGCCAGACCTTTAATTGTTTTTCCCTGGCGATAGCTAAGTTCACATCTGTAAATTTTTCATACCACACCAGAATATTGCAATTGTACTTACTCGTGAATCCATAAACGAGCTTTAGATTATGCTCGTATACTCTTCTAAGGATATTGTTAGTAAAACCGATATACAAAACGTTATGATATATATTTTAAGCTTGCAAACAAAATATACCATCATTCCCTAAAATTGCAATCCCCGAAATACATAAAGAAAAAAATGAGTAAAAGGTAACACTATCTATTATACGGTTCTGCATTGCGATTCCAGCGGAGGCTGGAATCTCCCCTCCCCCTAAACAACGCTTGTCATTCCAGCGAAAGCTGGAACCTCTCATCATATTCCACACAGCATCTTTGATCAAATATCTTTCCAATTACCCGTAAATAAAATTGATTTATCTGCCCATAGCATATTGAATACCTTCAAGGATATGCTTCAGAAAAAGAGGTTCTATATATTTATCATCTGCATGGCCTAAAGCTGTATAAAATGCTCTTCCGCCTTCAAATTTATGATACCAGGCCATCGGATGATAAGTTCCATTTGTCCCGCCCTTGTAACTCGACTCATCAACAACTAGTATCACATGAATATCAGGATTGAAATTTTTGAAATTATACAATTCCTCTTTTATATTCCATAGTGCAGGAAGATGACGTGTGGAAGAATGATTTGGATCAATCACCTTAAATATTGCCTGCTGTTGTACAGGATGTCCATTAAAAACTGCACCAAGCAGTCTGCCATACCATGGCCAGGCATACTCTCCTGCTGAAGCACCATGAATTCCCATAAATCCACCACCAGAATGAATATAATTTTCAAAATTTAACTGTTGCACGCTATCCAGCATATCACCTGATGTACTTAAAAAGACAACAGCCTTATACTTTTTCAGAGATTCTTTAGTAAAAACAGAAGCATTTGAACTGGTGTCAACCTGAAATTTATTCTCCACACCTAATTTGGATATGGCTGCTATTCCAGATGGAATTGACAGATGTTTAAAAGCTGCAGTTTTATAAAAGAGCAGGATTCTTTTTGGCGGATGAGCAGCTTTAAGTCCAGCAAAAAAACAGGTCATTAAGACTATTAAAAAGGAAAATGTCGTTCGTTTCATTGATCCAATAAAATTGCGACTACCTGTTTTTAAATTTCATTTTTGCCTTTTCCCCTGAGCTGTAGTTATAATCTTTTATGTTGCTTTGTTTTTTGGCGTGAAATGCTGAACCTGATTCAGTCTCCTGAACTTCAGTTTTAACAGCCTTCTTCGGTTTGTCCTTTTCAATAACAAGATCTTCGGGCAATTCAGCCAATGGAATTGGGAGGCCTATAGCCTGCTCGATCTTTTTTATTATGGACAGTTCCAGATCAGTTGCAAAACTAATAGCTAGCGCATCACTGTTTTCACTATAAGTGTTCTTTACGATCCTGCCTATAAAACTTTCCATTTCAATCGGCATCTCCAGATGGAAAATAAATGGAATACCATTTAAGTCAAATGATTCTTTAAGATCATCCGCAACAAGCAATATTCTTGTATCCTCAGAATGCCTAAAATCATCGATCAGGTCAAAACCCGGATGATCGAAGAACAATGGTTTATAGATTGCAATTTCTTTATCAAGGTACTTAAATAGGCTTTTAAATACTTTTTCGGCTGTAAGTCTCGTATTGACAAATACAAGCACCTTACTAAACACCTCTTTGTCTTTTAGTAAAAGGTTGAGCAGGTTGACCTTAGTTTTAAAATCAGGAACCTTGTAAAGAATCTGTTGGATGGTCTCCAGCTTTTGCTCTCCCAGGTCATCAATTTCAAAAGTTGTTGCCTGGTTCATAAACTGACTGGTCAGAAGATTCAGTTTATCATGAAACACATCTGTAAATATTAAATGTTGACATTTAACAATACTTCTGGCAAGTTCAGCAACAGGTAATTGCATACCGCGTTTAACTATTTCTGCTGCATCATCTACAATGAACATCATGATCTTATTCAGATTCAAGCCCAACTTCAAATAGATAGCCCTTGCACGATCTGGGGTAGCAACCACAATATCAGCACCATCAGCAAGAGCATTCATTTGCGATTCCATTCCTCCTTCAGGAAATAAGCCTACGATCCGGATGGTTTTATTTTTATTTAAAAGTTCATATCGTTCAATAACTGCTAAGACATGCTCTTTATCCGGAACAAGAACCAAAGCTCTGGGTGCTTCTTCAAAGCCATATTTTAAACGCATCAATGAGCCAAGAACATACGTACTTGTTTTACCTGAACCCTGAGGAGCAATGGCAATAACATCCTGCGCTCCCAGAATACGAGACATGGTCTTAAGTTGAATATCTTTCGGTCCCAGGTAACCTGCATCAGTCATAGTTCTGACTAAGGGCTTACTCAGCTTTAATTTCTCTAACAAGACCATGGAAACAGATTTTTATTGTTGAGATGCAAAGGTAGCAGATAGTATTGAGTAATGAGTATGGAGATATCAACTATCTACTAAATTCCTATTCCAGCAACAAAGCCTCATCCTCATCATCCGACAAACTCAACGATATCGTATCTGCACCTGCTATTCCTTCAATTGAACCCTTAATACTTGAAGCATTCAGCAAGACCTTATCCAATTGCTTTTCACGCATTTTCCACATTTTCTCCATCGCATCACGCTCTCTGTGAATGGATAGGCGCATACTCATATAACCTTCACGAATGGCCTTCCATTGCTCTGAAAACTCAGTTCCAGTCAGATAATCGTAAAGCATATGCATTTTATCTCCCCTATTCTCCTGCGATTTAGAAGAATTATAAAGTCTTAGAATCCCATCCCTTAAAACATAAGCAACAGCCTTTACTTCCTCAAAAGAACAGATCCACACACCATCCCGCTCTCCGAAACAGGTCATTCCTTTGGGATAAGTTTGAGTAACGATTACTGCAACATCCACCCCCTCTTTACGCATATCCTTTTTAAGTTTATCTATCCAGTCGTTGGAAAAATCCTTTGTACGTTTACTTTCATAAATAATCTTACCGCAATCCTGGCCAAATTTATTCCTCACGACCTGGATACAGTCGGCTCCTCTAACTCCTTTGCCCACTTCACCGATCTCATCAAATGGAAAAGTGACTCTTAATACTTCCTCCAGAATCAGTTCCTGAACTTCTCCCTGCAGTTGCATAGAGCCCTGTTCAGCTTTGCGACGCATTTCATCAACCAACTTTTTCTGGTCGTCTAATTGCTTTTCAAATTCTTTTATCCGCAATTGATGTTCGGTTTCTTTCAACTGGTTTTTTTCAAGCTCCTGCTTCTTGATTTGTTCAACGATCTGATTCCGC
The DNA here is from genome assembly GCA_044339075.1 of Daejeonella sp. Lineage (GTDB taxonomy): Bacteria > Bacteroidota > Bacteroidia > Sphingobacteriales > Sphingobacteriaceae > Daejeonella. The sequence continues at coordinate 6,199 of JBIIWE010000096.1, forward strand.
TCCGTCTGCATCTTTCGCTGAATCTCGATCTCCATTTCTTCTGCCCTGGTCTTAAGTTCCTGCTCCTTCTTTAAAAATTCCAGTTCCTTAAGCCCTGCCAGTTTTAATTTTTCCTGGCTCTCTTTATTGGCATTCTCTAAAAAATTCAGTTTATTCTCAAAATCTATGGCAATACTTTTACGAACTGCTTCCTCAAGATTGATCTTTTCCTGTGCAAGCTGCTGTTCATATTTAAGGGAAAGTGCCTTTTGCTGAACCTTAAAATCCTCTTCCTTTTTTACAAACTCCTCATCCTTCTTTTTTTGCCAGGCGATCATTTTATCTCGTAACTCCTGCTCATATTCCTTACCAATTGCTTCCTCGAGAGGAAATGAATGGCCACATGAAGGGCATTTTACTTCTGTTGACATGCTTTTTAATTATAAATGAAACATCCAGATCAAAAACGAATGGACAATATACTAATATTATTAGTATCGCATTGCAAATACTTTGTCTATCATTAATTTTATACCATTTTTGTCCGGTTAAAATTAAACTTCTTGTCAAATTTGCTAGTTATAAATTAGAATGGAAATTTATTAATGTTTTTAAAAGCATGCCCCCTGTTTTATCAAAATTATAGGATCAGCAAAATGAGGTTCTGGCCTTCGCCAGAATGACAATGCATTTTTTAGTATTGGGGAGAGCCTGAATTTCGTCCAATGTCATTATTTAAGGGGGCAGAAGGTTCTGGCCTTCGCCAGAATGACAATGCATTTTGTAATAATGAAGGAGATCCTGAATTCGTCAGGATCGCTTGCCTCAAAAAGCACCTGTAATGATACCACTCAGATTCCGGCGAAGGCCGGAATCTCCCTTTTCCACCACATGAGCTGTCATTCAAGCGAAAGCTGGAACCTCCTAAATATTTAGGAAATTCCATTTCAAGCTTTCCACGGACACTTTTAATTTTATACTTAGACTTTAATCAGAAATTAAAG
>JBIIWE010000097.1:0-7179 GCA_044339075.1 Daejeonella sp.
AATTTACCTTCTTAATAAGAATAACTAATTCGGAATGTATCTTATCTACCGGTCAACTGGTTCACAAAATAACCAGCCACATCAGGGTAATAAACTATGGTGAATAATACACCGGTTAGTGCCCCGTAAAAGTGGGCATCATGATTAATAGCATCCCTTGAATTACGTGATGCATACCAGCAATATCCTAAAAACAAAAAACCATAAATTACAGCCGGAATTGGAATTGGTATTGGGAAGATCATCATTTTACTCATCGGGTAGAATAAAATATAGCCAAATACTACTGCGCAAACAGCACCTGAGGCCCCAAGGCTATTAAACCAAAAATCTTCTTTATGCTTAAAAATTGAGGTGATATCACTCAGAATAATACTGGCGATATACAATACCCCAAATTGAACATGTCCCCAACTGCTCATGGAGACAAATGTTTTTTCAAGGGTAAAGGCGAAAAAATAATAGGAAAGCATATTCACCAGTAAATGGGTCCAATCTTTATGGATCAAACCACTGGTGATCATACTATAAAGCCGGCGGCCACGACTCACACTATAGGGATGAAGCATGAACTTTCCATATACCTCAGCATTTGAAAAAGCATAAATACTCGTAACTATGGTGAAAAGAAAAATTAGTGTAGCTACAGGTGTGTCATTGATAAAACTCTCCATTTATTTCAAATCTAATTTTATTGGTGCGATCAAGCGGCCAATAGGATATCTTCTATGTGTATTTTCGTAATATTTTGAATTGCGGTAAACCCAGTTTAGCTGTGATTTCATACCAGGGTTCTTTAATTTTTCCTGCTTAAATTTTTCAGCCAATTCAGTATCCTGTTTCAGGAGTTGCGCAGCATCATCCTCAAATACATAATCAGAAAAATGTTCTTTCTGACCAAGTACTGAATCGAAAAAATTCCAGGCAAAAAATGAATCGGTAGCCTGTGGTTCAAGAGTTTCAATAATATAGCGGTTCTTTATCTGATCTGTAAAAACAATATAATCACCTTCATAAAAGTTTACCTCTTGATTCATAGCCCTTAGCTTGACCTGCGAATTTAAATAATGTCCCTCAAATGGCCCTGAAACAGTTTTATAATCTACAATATAATACATTTCTGCATCTATCATGGTATCTGACTTCAAACGATGCATTTCAATACCATTCAATTCGAAAAGATCGATCACCTTCTGCCAGGACTGAGGTATGATATAGGCCAAAGGTTTATTCACAAATACGGAAGGCACATAATTATTAAAAACTTTAATCTCCTTTTCAAAAGGCGCATTTCGATCGTAATACAAACGTGGCAATCCACTCACATCACTTGTTTTATATTTTGCCTCGTAACCCTTAAATGAAAACATAGAAAAGGAGTTTTCGTCCAAAGACCAATTTAAAGGAAAGGATATCTGGTCTTTTACTGCTGCATCAGCTTTTCGCTTGTTCTCAGCAATTAGCTCTGCATCCTGCTGAACAATCGTAATAACATGCTCCATAAATAAGTAAGTACTCTTAACCCGCTGATCATATGGTTTTAACATATGTGTTTCAGGCATAAAACCAATGGTATTATGTAAGGCAGCAAAACCGGTTGAATATCTGGGTGACTCCAAAAAACCTGTAATTCCTGAATCTGGAGTTTCTAAAATACTATTAACATATGGAGTCATTTCAAAACCTGACGTTTCCATTTTTTTGTAAAGCTCAGGAAGCATTTTACCCGTCAGATAGTTAGACAATATTGGATTTAATTTATCTTTTTGAGTTGGGATCAGTGTAATTACATATTGATAATCAGCACCATTGCTGGTGTGGTTGTCAATAAATACCTCCGGCTGCCAGTCGGCAAAGATCTTCTGAAAAACTCTGGAATTTTTTGAATCACCCTTAATAAAATCTCTATTCAGATCCAAATTCTGATAATTTCCTCTGAAACCATATGCCTCAGGTCCGTTTTGATTCACACGGGATAATCCTCGGTTCAGCATTCCGTCAATATTATAAACAGGGATGATACCAATCACTATATCTTCCGGAATAGAATTCTTTTCCAGCAGATCCCGAACCATCATCATACTTGCATCTATTCCTTCAGGCTCGCCTGGATGAATACCATTATTGATCAGTAAGATTCGCTTATTTTGTTTTCGTATGATCTCCGGATCGAACACTTTATCTCTGGATAATAAGATCAGATTGATAGGTTTACCAATATCACTTTGCCCATACTCAAGTATTCGCATCTGATCATATTTCTGATCAAGAAGGGCATAAAAATGAACGAGCTCCTTATAGGTAGTGGTAATCTTATTGTTTTTTTCAAAGGGACTAATTTGTGCGTCTGCCATATGAAAACAAGCTAGTAAAATGAAAATTAGAAAGGATCTTTTAAGCATATTAGAGCGACAAATATAAGATCAATGCCCTAGCTTATCGATAAGATCAGCAAGATTCCTGTCCTTTTCTGTGATTTTATTACCCGCATCATGGGAACTTAACCTGATTATTAGCTTATTATATGAATTAGACCAATCAGGATGATGGCCCAATTTTTCAGCTAAAAGGGCCACTTTATTCATAAATGCCCAGGTAGAAATAAAATCTTTGAAGACTAATTCCCGCTCAAGATACTCTCCGCCATTTTCTGTGTTTTCAACTTCTTTCCAAGCCATAATTATATTTTAAAATCGTTTATTCTTTGGTAAACTGCTTAATATGAGATCGTAGGAATGATCGATCATTTCCTTTAACTGGGAATCACTTAACCTACCATTCATAAATACAGTATTCCAATGTGTTTTATTCATATGCCAGCCAGGCTGAACTTCATCAAACTCTTCACGGAGTAAAATGGCCTTTTCGGGATCGCACTTTACATTAAAACGATCAGACTGATCTAATCCGCATAAAAGAAAGATCTTATTCATAACCTTAAAGACGAGTGTGTCTTCTCCAAAAGGAAAGCTTTCCTCTGCCTTTTCTTTTGAAAGACAGTAATCTCTTAAACTTTCAATGTTCATTTGACAATGATAAATGATCAGAAGAATATTAGTCAGATTTGGCTAAAGTTCAGTCATGCAGGATGTTTTAGCTAATTTTGCATGAACTGATCTAAAGCTAGATAAAAATGAGCGCTCCTAAAAATATAAGTGATACTGTTACCGATCGATTTTTAAGATATACGGCAATTGATACGCAGTCTGATCCCAGTTCAGAAAGCTGCCCATCCACCGAAAAGCAGAAAAATCTGGGCAGATTGCTTGTTTCTGAACTTCTTGAAATAGGTTTATTAGACGCTCATCTCGATGATTTTGGATATGTTTATGCAAGCATTCTCGGCAATACAGAGAAGGAAGTACCTGTCATTTGTTTTTGCTCGCATATGGATACTTCGCCTGATTGTTCGGGTGAAAATGTAAGGGCGATCATTCATAAAAACTATCAGGGTGAGGATCTAATTTTGCCGGATGATCCTACACAAATCATCTCCATGCGCGATCATCCCGATCTTAAAAATCAGATTGGAAATGACCTGATCACTGCCAGCGGATTAACCTTACTTGGTGCAGATAATAAGGCTGGCTTAGCTGAAATAATGGATGCGGCTCATTTTCTGATCCATCATCCTGAGATTAAACACGGCACAATAAAAATTCTTTTCACTCCTGATGAAGAGATTGGCCGAGGCGTTGATCATGTTGATATTAAAAAGTTGGGTGCAGATTTTGCATATACCATTGATGGTGAGAGTGCCGGATCGATTGAAAATGAAACCTTTTCGGCCGACGGTGTAAAGGTGATCATTCATGGAATCAGTGCCCATCCAGGTTTTGCAAAAAACAAAATGGAAAGTGCCATTAAGATAGCTTCAGCAATTGTTTCACTGTTACCTAAAGAAATGCTTTCTCCGGAAAGCACATCCGATCTTGAAGGATTTATTCACCCTGTTTCAATCGGAGGAAGTGTTGAAGTAGCTGAAATTGAGTTCATTATCCGTGATTTTAATACTGAATCGCTGAAAAGCCATGAGCTGGTCCTTGAACAAACTATTCAGCAGGCGATTCAAGCATATCCCAATTCCAGCTATGAATTTATCGTAGTTGAGCAATACCGGAATATGAAATCTGTTCTTGACCGATACCCAGACTTAACCCAATTAGGGATAGAGGCTATTGAGCGGTCAGGATTAAAAGCTAAACTCCAGAGAATAAGAGGAGGAACAGATGGTTCAAGACTTTCATTCATGGGATTACCCTGCCCGAATATCTTTGCCGGTGAACATGCATTCCATAGTAAGCAGGAGTGGGTGTCTGTTCAGGACATGCAAAAAGCAGTTCAGACCATTGTGAACCTTGCATCAATCTGGGAAGAGAAGAGTAATTAAATTATTGCTTTATAACGGTAATCTTACTTGAATATAACAAAAGAGCGTATATACTACGGTATATTTGCAGCTTTTGCTGAGAACCAATTGCCCAGAAATTCAATTGTCCTGTTTTATTTAAACAAATCCAATTGTAATGAAATCATTACTAAGTATAATTAAACCTTCATTACTGATACAGTCTAAACCGATATGATGATTAAAATCAACAGCTTTTTTATTCTCTTCATGATTACTTTTCTAGCCATTCCGGTTCAGGTTTGGTCACAGAAGAAGGCAGAACTGATCAACACACGATGGGCAGAAAAACCAGTTCAGATTGATGGATTTATCAATGATTGGAAAGATAGCCTTGACCTATATAATGAGGAAACCAAGCTTTACTATAGCTTATCCAATGACCATGAAAATATTTACCTCGCAATTAAAAACAATTCGCAAGAAGGTTTAACTAAAATTCTTGCCAGGGGAATAAGCTTCTCTGCAAATTTTGAGATTAATAAAAAGGCTCCTCCGACTGTGACGTTCCCGATTCTTGACAGGACGCCCGGCAAAAAAGTAATTGAAACTGAACAACCGGAGCCCAAAGAAATACAAAAGCGCATAATTTCAAAGATCAAAGAAATCAATGTGGAAGGGTTTAAAGAACTAGTTGACGGAGGGATATCTCTTTATAATACCTATGGAATAAAAGCGGCAACAGCATTTGATGAAAAAAATAATATGATTCAGGAGATTGCCATTCCGCTCCGACTACTGGGAATTGAACCCGGCAGTACTGAACTTATTACCTACCGAATCCGGATAAATGGATTTCAGGGACCTGCAGCTACTCAACAAAGAGATATGAATGATTATGAAGATATGTATGGTGGGTCTTATGGTGGAAGATATAATGGAAGATACGGTCGAAACTACAATGGAATGTATGGCGGAATGCCCAGAAGAAATTATTCTTACAGTAAAACCATTACTATACCTGAGTTTTTTATCAAGAGTGCACTTGCTATAAAACAATAAAAAAATGCCCTGTCTGCTGGTTAGAACTTACCAGACGGAATTAAAACCAATTATGAAACAACTACAAAATAATATAAAAAGAATATTACCCTTAATTATCGGGTTTTTTATCAGCTATGGTGCCCTGGCACAAACAAGCCGTGATGTAAGCGGGGTAGTTAAAGATTCAACTGGAACAAGCGTAATTGCTGCTACGGTGAAATTTATTGCCGGAAAAGATACTATATTCACTCGTACAGACCTAGATGGTAAATTTGCTTTTAAAGGTATTAAGTCCTCTACCTTTCTAATTACTATTTCAAGCCTTGGATATCAGGCTTTGAATAAGCGTTTTTTATACAAAGATGCAGCAAGCCCTTTAATACTTGATCCAATTACCCTGAAAGCCGAAAATAGAATACTTGGAGAGGTAGTTATATCCGGTACTCCTTCAGTTACTATCAAGGAAGATACCATTATTTACAGAGCATCTGACTATCCATTGAGAGAAAATGCTTTGGCAGAAGATCTTCTAAAGAGATTACCTGGCGTTGAAGTAGATAAAGACGGTAATGTAACTGCACAAGGAAAGGCTATTACCCGGGTTAGAATTAACGGTAAAGACTTCTTCGGTGGTGATGTTAAGACTGCTACTCAGCAACTTCCTGCCAACATCCTTGAATCGGCCCAAATCATTGATGATTATGGCGATCAGGCCAACCTGACAGGAATCAGAAACGGAGACCCAGAGAAGATCCTGAATTTTACGATCAGAGCTGATAAAAACAAAGGATATTTTGCCAGAGGAACACTTGGCGGAGGTGATAAAGACAGATACCAGGGTTCATTAACTGCTAATACTTATAATAACACCGAACAATTTTCATTTATCGGAAATCTGAATAATACCAATAGTTCTGTATTTAATTTTGGTAGCGGTGGCGGATTTGGTGGTGGCGGTGGAGGCGCTCGTGTTCAATCAGCAGGTGGTGGAGGTGGTGGAGGTATGCGCTTCATGGGTGGCGGTGGAGGCGGTTTCCAAGGAGTTGGTGGCGGCAGCGACGGACTCACCGCAGTTGGATCCATCGGCTTAAACTATCGTAAAGACTATGGTAGTAAATTAAGTTCGTATGGTAATTATAGCTACTCAAACCGTGATAATGATGTTTTGAGTGATCAGCTTCAACAAAATAATTTCCAAAGCTCGTTGATTTCTACTGATCAAACTTCAGTGAAAAATCTGATCAATGATAATCACCGATTTAACTGGAATCTTGAATACAAACCAGACAGTATGAATTTCATTAAAATCAGTCCCTCATTCAGCTATGGCGGAACTACTGATGCAGGAAATTCCAGTTATATTCAATCTGACAATGGAACTCTGAGCTCAGATGGTACCACCCTAAACAACACGGTTTCTAAGAATCCTAATTTTGGTGCTAATATCTTACTCAACCATCGCCTTAAAAAACGAGGAAGAAACCTTTCCTTATTTGTTTCTGCAAATAATGCGAAAACTAAACAGGAAGATGATCAGTTAACGCAATACATCAACTATATCGTTAATGGCGGAACCTCAGCTGTTTACAGGAATCAGGAGTTATATGACAATAACAGGAATTCTAATATCAATGCTAACCTGTCTTATAACGAGCCATTAAGTGCTACAACAAATCTGGAATTCAATTATAACCATAGCACAACTAACTATAAAAATCAAAGGGAAACATTTGATATTACTCCTGCAGGGGTTTCCACGTACAATACTTCCTTGAGTAATGATTTTG
>JBIIWE010000098.1:0-7161 GCA_044339075.1 Daejeonella sp.
GATAACGAAGCAACAGCAACCGGAAACGGACCGGTAGATGCTACGATCAAAGCAATTGAAAAGATCATCGGCAAAAGCTTCAATATCAAAGAATTTAATATTCACGCAATCCATAGCGGAAGCGATGATGTCAGCAAAGTAGATATGCGTGTAACTGACAATGGTAAATCTTATGTAGGTTATGGATTTAGCACTGATATCGTAAGAGCATCGGCAAATGCCTATCTGGATGCGCTGAATAAGTTTGTGTAGTGGGTGATAAGTTGTAAGTGATTAGTTGTAAGTTATAAGTTGTAAGTGATAAGTTATAAGTTGTAAACCGATAGTTATCGGGTAAAGAGTTATAAGTAATAGTTTATATTGAAATAAGGCTATTGGTTAAAATTAGAAAAATCGGATAAAATAAAAGTACTGAGTACTAAATATTAATAAAAAAAATATGAGCAAAACATTGTTTGACAAGGTGTGGGATACTCACGTAGTTCGTAAGATTGAAGGCGGACCCGACGTATTATTTATAGATAGACACCTGATCCATGAGGTTACAAGCCCTGTAGCATTCCTTGGATTAAAAAGCAGAGGTATAAAAGTTTTATATCCAAAGCGCACTTTCGCAACAGCCGATCATAATACTCCAACCATTAACCAGCATTTACCGGTTCAGGATCCTCTTTCTGCGAACCAGCTAAAGGCTTTGGAATCAAATTCTAATGAATATGGTATCAGTTACTGGGGATTAGGACATCAAAAAAATGGCATCGTACATGTTGTTGGACCAGAATATGGCATTACACAGCCAGGGGCTTCAATTGTTTGTGGTGATTCACATACATCAACCCATGGTGCTTTTGGTGCCATCGCTTTTGGTATTGGTACATCTGAAGTTGAAATGGTGCTTGCTACTCAATGTATCATGCAGGAGAAGCCAAAGAAAATGAGGATCAATATTAACGGACAATTGGGAAAAGGTGTCACTCCTAAAGATGTTGCATTATTTATCATATCTCAGCTTTCCACTTCAGGAGCAACCGGATATTTTGTTGAATATGCAGGTGAAGTATTTGAAAATATGACGATGGAAGGTCGTATGACCGTTTGTAACCTGAGTATAGAAATGGGTGCAAGAGGTGGAATGATCGCACCTGATGAAACAACCATAGATTATGTTAAGGGCCGTGAATTTAGTCCGAAAGGCGAAGCATGGGATAAAGCCCTTGCATATTACAAATCGTTAAAATCAGATTCAGATGCGATTTTCGATATTGAATATTCGTATGATGGTGCCTCTATTGAACCCATGATCACTTACGGAACCAATCCGGGAATGGGTATGGCAATATCTCATTCCATTCCAAACGCAGACGATGTGCAAGGTGGAGCCGCATCTTATGCTAAATCACTGAACTACATGGGTTTCCATGAAGGTGAATCCATGATGGGAAAGCCAGTGGATTATGTATTCATTGGAAGCTGTACAAATGGTCGTATTGAAGATTTCAGGGCTTTCACATCCATCGTGAAGGGTAAGAAAAAAGCAGATCATGTTACTGCATGGCTTGTGCCAGGATCTCATATTGTTGAAGCTCAGATAAAAGAAGAAGGGCTACTCGATATATTAAATGAAGCCGGATTTACCTTGCGTCAACCTGGTTGTTCAGCATGCCTTGCCATGAATGATGATAAGATACCAGCTGGAAAATATGCTGTAAGTACTTCAAATAGAAACTTTGAAGGCCGTCAGGGTCCGGGCTCAAGAACGATGCTTGCAAGTCCGCTAGTTGCTGCTGCAGCAGCCATTACCGGTGTTGTCACTGATCCGAGAACTCTTATTTAATCACAAGCGATCATTCGCAAAAAGAAAATAAAATGGCTTACGATAAATTCAATGTATTAAAAAGTACCGCATTTCCTCTTGCAATAGAGAATGTTGATACTGATCAGATCATACCGGCACGCTTTTTAAAAGCTACTGAACGTGTGGGATTTGGAGATAATTTATTCCGCGACTGGAGATATAATCCAGACAATACCCCTAAATCAGATTTCGTACTGAATAACCCATTGTACAGTGGCAAAATTCTTGTCGGTGGAAAGAATTTCGGATCTGGCTCATCAAGAGAGCACGCAGCTTGGGCTGTTTACGACTACGGCTTTAGATGTGTAGTATCAAGTTTTTTCGCCGATATCTTTAAAAACAATTGTCTGAACATTGGAGTTTTGCCTGTTCAGGTAAGTCCGGTTTTCGCAGAAAAGATCTTTCGTGCGATTGAGGCCGATCCTAAAACTGAGATTGAAGTTAATCTTCCAGAACAGAGTATCTGCATATTATCCACAGGAGAAAAAGAAACATTTGATATAAGCTCTTACAAAAAAGACAATATGGTCAATGGCTTTGATGATATCGATTACCTGCAAAACATTAAAACTGAAATAGAAGAATTTGCTTCAAAACTTCCTTTATAATAATAAGACCATACAAATGGAAAAAAGGAAAATAGAAATAATGGATACTACACTCCGCGATGGTGAACAAACATCCGGAGTATCTTTTTCTATATCGGAAAAACTAACCATCACTCAACTGCTGCTTGAAGAACTCAGAGTTGACAGGGTTGAGATTGCGTCGGCAAGGGTTTCAGAAGGAGAATATGCATCTGTTAAAGCTATTATGGACTGGGCCAACTTTCATGGCTATACAAACAGAATAGAAGTGCTTTCATTTGTTGACCAGGGAGTATCTGTTGAATGGATGGCTAATGCAGGAGTTAAAGTTCAGAATTTATTAACTAAAGGTTCCTTAAACCATCTCATACACCAGCTTAAAAAGACTCCTGAACAACATTTTTCGGAAATTTCGGATATCATACTATTGGCTCAAAGCCACGGCATTTCAAGTAATGTATACCTTGAAGACTGGAGTAATGGCATGCGCAATTCACCGGAATATGTGTATCAATACCTTGATTTTCTATCGACACAGCCTGTAAAAAGAATATTATTGCCTGATACCTTGGGAGTATTGACTCCTAATGAAACTTACAAGTACATTTCGGAGATAAAATCACGTTATCCAGGCATCCATTTCGACTTTCATGCTCATAATGACTATGACCTGGCGAATGCAAACATTTTAGAAGCGATCAGGGCAGGTGCCAACGGATTGCATTTAACGGTAAATGGCATGGGTGAAAGAGCAGGGAATGCCTCTATTGCAAGTGCGGTAGCCGCCATTAACGATTTTATGCCTGAAGTAGAGATCAATATTAACGAAGAAGCCATCTATACGGTCAGTAAACTGGTTGAGACTTTCTCTGGTATCCGAATCCCATCTAACAAGCCAATTGTTGGAGAGAATGTATTTACTCAAACTGCAGGGATTCATGCCGATGGGGATAGTAAAAATAATTTGTATTTCAATGATCTACTGCCAGAGCGGTTTGGCAGAAGACGTACCTATGCCCTTGGTAAAACATCAGGAAAGGCTAATATTGAGAAAAACCTTCAGGAACTGGGACTTAAACTCAGTGACAAGGATCTTAAAAAGGTAACTCAGCGTGTTATTGAGCTGGGAGACATGAAAGAGACGGTAACAAGAGAAGATCTGCCTTACATCATATCAGATGTATTAAACAGCACGTCAACTGTCGACAAAGTTGTGGTAGAGTCTTATGTATTAACTCATTCAAAAGGATTAAGGCCTTCTGCAACAATTTCAGTTAGAATTGACGGCGAATTTTTTGAGGAAAATGCTCAGGGCGACGGACAGTTTGATGCATTTATGAAAGCACTTTCTAAAGTATATGCTAAAAAACAATTATCCTTGCCAAAATTGATTGATTATGCGGTTAGAATTGCACCAGGAAGTAATTCGGATGCACTATGTGAAACAATAATTACCTGGGAAACCCCAAACAAGAAATTTATAACTAGAGGCCTGGATTCAGATCAAACTGTTTCTGCGATAAAATCGACACAGAAAATGCTTAATATTATTTAAAAAGAGTTGTCAGTTGGCTGTTGTCAGTTATCAGACAAACGACTACTGAAAGCAGATTTAGAATATTGAAAAAAGAGCAAGAAATGAGGAGCAAAGAGGAAGGAAAAAATTTGAGTAAATTGTAAGACTATAGATATAGCCAAACTATTCTGGATTAAATAGTAAAAACATGAGTAAACTATAAGAATTCATTAAGAATTTAGTCAAAAAGAACAGAATTTTAAAGAATAACATGTTTTTAAAAAGAATTCTAGATGTCGTATAACAGACAACCGATAACTAATAACAGACAACCGATAACAGACAACAGATAACAGACAACAGATAACAGACAACAGATAACTTATAAAAAAAATGAAATTAAATATCGCCCTTTTAGCAGGAGATGGAATTGGTCCTGAAGTAATTGATCAGGCTGTTAAAGTATGTAATGCCATTGCTGCAAAATTTAGTCATGAAATTAACTGGACTTCTGCATTAACGGGAGCATGTGCAATAGACGCCTGTGGCGAGCCCTATCCAGACTCAACGCATGAAGTTTGTATGGCTGCTGATGCAATTCTATTTGGAGCTATTGGGGATCCTAAATATGATAATGACCCAAAAGCACCGGTTCGTCCTGAGCAGGGTCTTTTGAAAATGCGTAAAAAACTGGGATTATTTGCTAATGTTCGTCCTACTTTTACTTTTCCTTCCTTGATAGATAACTCTCCTTTAAAAAGAGAGCGAATTGAAGGCACCGATCTGATCATACTTCGGGAATTGACAGGAGGTATTTATTTTGGTGAACGCGGAAGGAAAGACAATGGAAATACTGCTTTTGATACTTGTACCTATACACGTGATGAAATAACCCGTTTAGCAAAACTGGGTTTCGAGATGGCAATGACAAGAAGCAAGAAACTTTGTTGTGTAGATAAAGCAAATGTTCTTGAAAGTTCACGTTTGTGGCGGGAAACCGTTCAAGATATGGAAAAAGATTATCCTGAAGTTACGGTTAGCTACGAATTTGTGGATGCTGTAGCTATGCGACTAGTTCAATGGCCAAGTACATATGATGTAATGATCACTGAAAATCTTTTTGGAGATATCCTTACTGATGAGGCCTCTGTTATTTCTGGCTCAATGGGATTAATGCCATCTGCATCGATCGGTCTTCACACTTCTTTATTTGAGCCAATACACGGGTCTTACCCTCAGGCTGCAGGTAAAGATATTGCTAATCCTTTGGCAACTGTCCTCTCAGCTGCTATGATGTTTGAAGATGCCTTCGGATTAAAAGAAGAAGCGGAGCTAATTCGCGTAGTGGTAAATAAATCTTTAGCCGAAGGTATTGTTACAGAAGATATTGCCGGAAAGAATAAAGCTTATAAAACCAGTGAGGTTGGCGACTGGCTGGCAAAAAATATTTAAATCATTAAGGCTGGCATGAGTCAAAAGACTCTGTCAGCCTTAAAATTCCAAGTAGTTTTTAATGACTACCTGAACTTTTTGCCCTTTACTGTATATTCCCGGGTTAGGATTCATTGCAATTACCTGAACTCCATCTCTTTCCAGAAGCAGGTCTTCATAGAAACCCTTAAAAAAAATATCCCTGATTAAATATCCTTTGCTGCTCCAGCTATTTTTGAGCTGAACCCATTCAGGATAGATCATAACGCTTTCCTTTTTTGTTTTTATACCCATCTGTCTGGCTTCATCGACAGTTAAAACAAAAGCATTGCCGAGTAATCTCCCAGTGTAAATATGAGCGGGCTCTGAATATAACAGATCGGGCTTACCTGATTCGATAAATTTTCCGTCCCTTAAAATGACCATTTGATTTGCTAGTGTTAATCCATCAACCGGATCATGTGAAACAATAATAATAGTGATTCCCAACTCATCAGATAATCTTCTTAAATCTGCACGGAACTGAGTTTTCAATACTGCATCAAGCTGACTGAAAGGTTCATCAAGAAACAAAACCTCTGGCTCGGTAATAATTGCCCTTGCCAGAGCAACCCGCTGCTGCTCTCCCCCACTCAAGTCAACAATTTTTTTATTTGCCAAATGATCGATCCTGAGGAATTCCATCATTTTCTTTGCTTTTTGCTTTTTGGCATGCAAATCTTCATTAGAAAGCATGCTTTCAATATTTTCAAAAACCTTAGCAAAAAGATTCAGATTAAAATCTTGGCTAAGCATTTTCATAGAATCATGGCCAGGTATCAATTTTTCATGTGGGCCATTCAAATGTTCACCCTTAAAAAAAACTTCACCTGAATCTGGTGCCAGCAAACCATACATAAGTTTCAGCAGCGTACTTTTTCCACTTCCGCTTTCTCCAACAATAGCGACAAAATCACCCTTCCTAATGATAAGATTGATTGAACTTACCCCCGCAGACGAATTTTCAGAATAATGTTTACTAACGTTTTCAAGAGAAATAAAAGGCTGTGACATGGTTTCAAATATACTAAAAAACCCCGCCTGCTGAATTTCAGCTAAAGCGGGGCTCTTTAAAATTGTTAAGCTTAAAATCCGAACATCAATCCGAAAGACAGGTTTTTTAAATCTTTAGGACCCTGACCATCGGCAAAGACATCGTTGCCATAGTATTTAACATAAATACCTGTTCCTCCATAACCTAGTCTGGCAAATGCTCCATATCTGAAAGGATTCAGATTGTAATCGTCTTTAAATTTATCCTTACCATTTTCTTTACTTACCTGCTTAACTTTTCCATTCAACAGGAAACCGATTTCAGGTCCGAAAACAAAATTCAATTTATCACCCTTTTTATCAGTTTTGGAACGTATTTGAAATGATAATGGGATTCGCAGATATTGACTGGAGAAGCGGTTTTTCTTGTAATCAACGGTCTCGGTCACATAGCTAAGTGATGGCTTCTCCTTTTGTATGGTAATATTCTGCTTCAGACGCATATGATTCCAGTCGAGACCGGCACCCGTATATATTTTAAAATAACTGTTAAACCGAAAACCCATCTGGAAAAAATCAAACCCGAAATTACTGCTTTTCCAGGTTTCACGTTCTAGGAAAGAATTTGCAGGATTAAGGGTAAAACTGCCTTTATCGGTATAGGTACTCAATCCCAGGTCAAAGCGTGCAGCAATAAACTGGACTGAAAATTTATTTCTTGATTTAGTTTCTGTGTTGGC
>JBIIWE010000100.1:0-7136 GCA_044339075.1 Daejeonella sp.
GAGCTGACAGAAGGAGATACTATGGAAGTAGATTATGATAAGGAAAAAGAAGAGATCCGTATCATGGCCAAAACCAAAAGTCCTAAAAGGAAGAAAGAAGAGAAAAAAGAAGAGTAAAATCAATCTTTATTATCAAAAGGGGAGTGGTTGCATGCAACCATTCCCCTTTTTTTTCGTCCTATATATACAGGCATTTCCTGTATATATCGTCATGAAAAAGCCCATTCTATTATTTGCCCTGCTTATTTTAGTGCTGAGTGCCGGATGTAAGAAGGAACAAATTGTTCCAAATCGTACCATAATTACAAGCCTGAATGCTGGAAACTGGATTAAGCTCAACGGAGGCCGCTCTTATACTGCTTCTATCAATATGCCTGAAATTGATAATTATTTTAATGATCGCGGAGGTGTTTTAGTTTATGTCTCCTTTGAAACCGGAACATATGAACAAATCCCACAGGTCTATAATGGAGTATCCTATAGTTTTCTGACCCGTGCTGGTCAGATTGTGATTGAAATTCAAAGCTCCGATGGCATTGCAGTCGTAACTCCTCCGGGTTCTATGAAAGTAAAAATAGTTTTAGTTGAATCAATTTGACGCTAATGGTTCAAATAACAAAAAACCCGAAAGCTAAAGCTTTCGGGTTTTTTGTTATTTATTTTTAAGTTTAGCTATTATTTTCTACGCCTAATCTGTACATCACATCATCACTTACGCCAGTAGATGAATATCCGCCATCGTGGAACAGGTTCTGCATAGTAACCATGCGGGTCAGATCCGAGAATAAAGTAATACAATAGTCGGCACATGATTCTGCATCGGCATTGCCCAGAGGGGCTATTGCATCTGCATAGTCATAAAAACTGCCGAAACCTTTAATACCTGTACCTGCAGTGGTTTTGGTTGGCGATTGAGACACAGTGTTGATTCGTACTTTTTTGTCTAGTCCGTAGTGATATCCGAAACTTCTGGCTATTGATTCAAGCATTGCCTTGATATCAGCCATATCAGTATAGAAAGGGTAAGTACGTTGCGCAGCCATATATGTAAGGGCTACCACACTGCCCCATTCGTTGATCGCATCCATTTTCTTTGCTACACTCAGCATTTTATGTAATGATAATGCTGAAACATCAATTCCCTTTTGGAAATATTCATAATTTAACTCAGGGTAAGGGATCTTTTTACGGATATTTACGCTCATTCCAATGGAGTGAAGAACAAAATCAATTTTTCCGCCCAGAATCTCCTGTGATTGTGTAAATAAGTTGGTAAGGTCTTCTACACTTGTTGCATCAGCAGGTATGATCTGTGAACCAGTGGCTTCAGACAGTTTGTTGATTTCGCCCATTCGCATGGCTATTGGTGCATTGGTCAGAACGAATACAGCGCCCTCTTCATGAGCTTTCTCTGCAACTTTCCATGCGATTGAATTTTGATCCAAAGCACCTGAAATGATTCCCCTTTTACCTTTCAGTAAGTTATACATATGATTAATTTTTGTTTTTTGTCGTAAATAAAAGGTAAAGTTATTATTAATCTCTAATACTTAAACTCTTTAAAAATTAAACAGTAATTCACGCGCATTTTGAATGGCCGATTCGCCAGGATTGTCTCCACTTAACATCTTGGCAAGCTCTAATATCCGCTCTTCTTCGTTGAGTTTATTAATATTTGTATTGGTGCTTTCGCCTTTTTCATCTTTGTACACCCGGAAATGGGTATCCCCCTTACTTGCTATCTGAGGCAAATGTGTTATTGCGATCACCTGCATATTTTTCGATAATTTTTCCATGATATTACCAACTTTTAAGGCAACTTCACCAGAAATACCAGTATCAATCTCATCAAAAATTATTGTGGGAAGCGCCGTATGCACTGCAATAAGTGATTTGATGCTCAGCATCAGCCTTGAAAGTTCCCCACCTGAAGCAACTTTGTTCATGGGTAATGGCGACTGGCCTTTGTTTGCACTGAATAAAAATCGAATCTGATTGTTTCCGTTCTGGTCAAACTTACCTTCTGGCAAAGTATCGTTTACAACCTGAAGTACAGCATTGGGCATTCCTATCTGAGCTAGGGTGTTCATTACCTGCATTTCAACTTTTGGAATACATTCAGTCCGGGATTTACCCAATTGTAAAGAGAGCTCAAGTACTTTTTTGTAATGGTTATCGACTTCAACTTTTAATTTTTCAATATCCTCATCCGCAAAAAGAATGCAGTTGAGCTTATTTGAGATTTCATCCCGAATGGCAATTAACTCAATGTCTGATCCGGCACGGTGTTTTTTCTGAAGTGAATAGATCAAATCAATACGGTCGCTCACCTCTTGCAGACGTGCTTCATTGATCATGCTGCTTTGCTCTATTCGTTCGATCTCAGAAAGTATATCTTTAACCTCAATCAAGCAGCTGTTAAGACGCTCTGTCAGACTGCTTATTTGAGGGTTGTATTTTTCTGCATTTGCCAGATTAGCTGCTGCTTCTTTGATCTGCACGATCGCAGAAGGCTCATTTTCGCTCAGAATAGATATAGAAGATACTAAACTTTTCTTAATATCTTCTGCATGGGTTAATGAATCCAGCTCTTGTTCGAGTTCGGTCTGTTCACCTACGATTAGATTTGCTTTTCCCAATTCGTCAAATTGGAATTGAAAATAATCCAGATCAGATTTAGATTGTTCGCTTTGGCTGATGAGATCTTTCAGTCGGGTTTGTGCCTTTTTGAATGATTTGAAAACCTCACGGTAATTGTTTAAGAGGTTTTGATTTCCCGCAACTGTATCAATGACCAATAGTTGAAAATCCTCATCATTGATCTCCAGAGTAGCATGTTGTGAATGGACATCAATCAGTTTTTCGCCGAGTTTTTTTAAGGTGGTGAGATTTACTGGTGTATCATTTATAAATGCTCTTGTCTTACCATCGGAAGAGATCTCTCTTCTTAATACAGTTTCCAGGTCATAATCCAGGTCGTTCTCGGCAAAAAACTCATTCAGTTGAAATCCGTTCACGAGAAAGGTTCCTTCGATTACACACTTTTTCTGCTGATTAAAGAAATACTTGCTTTCGGCACGCTGACCAAGGATCAATGATAAAGCTCCAAGGATAATGGATTTACCTGCTCCGGTTTCTCCGGTCATGATATTCAACTCCTTAGAAAAGGAAATATCCAGATTATCAATTAAGGCATAATTTTTAATTGCCAGTCGCTTGAGCATGTATTAGGGAAAGTTTAAGCTAAATTAATAATTAGGTTTGAATGGCTCAGAAATTTTGAGGTTTATTCTTACCTGGTTTTTTTTAATGCTTCGTATTTTAAACTATTTGCGGGATCAATCTCCGATAAAACATTGAAGGCTTTTATTTTATCCTGAGGATCAGCGGAACTTAAAATGTTGATGATTTCATCAGACTTGGCCGTGAAAAAAATCTGATATAATACAGAGCCTTGTTTTAGTTTATCAATTTTTTGGATCTGTGGAATAATTGATAATACTGCTTTCAGACCTTTCGATTTATTTTCGGCCATCACATCTAGTCCGTCCCTATGATAAATATAGATACTTTCACGAATAGGATTATAGGATTTGTTTGTAAGGTTCTCAACGAGCCAAAATCGATTGCGTAAATTTTCAAATGCCTTCCATCCTGCATTTGGAGCATTCTGGGCATTATTCAAAACGGTTTGAGCCTTTAGGAAATAAGAGTTTCCTCCAAATTTTGAAAACGAATCATAATCCATACCGGTAATGATATAGGCATAAAATGCCAGTAGGGAGCTTAAATTACTGATGTAATTCTGGTCTGAAAAATCGAGTGCCTGACCTTCGGAAAAGGTAAATCCAAAATCTTTATCACTGATATTTAATAAGGTACTGTTGTAGCTGCTATTAAATACCGGCCTGTTTGATTGGATTTGGGCTTCAGCTTTAAAATTGCTTGAACCGTCCCAGTCTGTAATTGTAATTACGAAATTGCAATCAATGCGCTCCTGAGGCTGTAATGCATCCGGTGTCCACCTTCTTCCATTTAAGAAATCCTTAATGCTAGCTTCAAGAATATCCAGAATACGCTTGTTCGAATTGGATAACTGTGGGGCAAGTATTTGGACACGAGCATTCAAGTCCTGTGCAAAAATTACAGGAGAAATAACCAGAAGCATAAAGACCAGCAGCAGGCGTTTCATTTTAATAAATCTAATACTTTTTTACAGATATCAATAGCGACTTCATTTTTTGGTTTAAGATCAAAGCTTTCCTTATGATGATTTCGATCAATGATTGTTATTTTGTTGTTATCATTTTTAAAAGCTCCTCCCTTATCATTTAAAGAGTTTAATACTATGAAGTCAAGGTTTTTCTTTTCAAGCTTTTTGATGGCATTGGCTACCTCATTGTCTGTCTCCAGTGCAAAACCAACCAGAATTTGTCCTGCTTTTTTTTTCTGACCGAGCGTTGATAGTATATCAGAAGTTTTCACTAATTCTAATTCGAATATTGAGCTATCTTTTTTTATTTTTAATGTTGAAACCTCTTTGGGCCGGTAATCTGCAACAGCAGCGCTGAGTATGGAAATGTCTGTCCCCGGGAAATTGGAAAGAGAAGCTTCCATCATTTCCTCAGCGGAAGTAACATCTATTCTGATAATACTTTTGTCTGATAATTTTAATGTGCTTGGGCCGCTTATGAGCGTAACATTTGCTCCGAGAGCAGATAGCTCTTCGGCAATGGCATATCCCATTTTGCCTGAAGAATGATTTCCAATAAATCTGACCGGATCAATAGCTTCGTAAGTGGGCCCTGCTGTGACCAGTGCTTTTTTACCGGCTAAAGGGAGTTTTTTTTTTAGTTCCTGACTTATTAGTTCGATGATTTCTTCAGGTTCTGCCATTCGTCCTTCGCCGGTAAGGCCACTCGCCAATTCACCATAGGCAGGCTTTATCATGAAGTTGCCATTATTAAGTAAAGAACTGATATTTTTCTGGGTAGCTGGATGTTTCCACATATCCAGATCCATTGCAGGAGCCAAGTAAACCGGACATTTAGCCGAGAGGTAAACTGCCGCTAACAGATTGTCGCATAAGCCGTTTGCGAATTTAGCCAGTGTATTTGCAGTGGCAGGAGCAATGATCAGGATATCTGCCCAGAGGCCAAGTTCTACATGATTATTCCAGCTTCCGGTTTTCGGATCGAAATATTCTGTTAAAACAAGGTTTTTGGAAAGGGTAGATAAGGTAAGAGGTGTTATGAAATTACAAGCATCTCTGGTCATAACAATCTTGACATTTGCGCCTGCTTTAATCAGCAGACGTGTTAAAGACGCAGATTTATAGCTAGCTATACTTCCGCAAATGCCAAGTAAAATATTTTTATTTGTAAGCATAGGGCATGGAGTCTACCCATCTGAAAGCTTGCATGGAGCATAGTACCATAAGTACTATGCTCCTATGCTTTAGTTTTGCTCTTTAGAAGGATTGCGGTAATAAACCTTATTATTTAAAAACTCATCAACTGCAATCAACGATGGCTTAGGCATACGCTCATAGTGTTTAGAGATTTCAATTTGCTCACGATTTTCGAACACTTCCTCTAAATTATCATTTGAAGATGCAAATTCAGCTAATTTACCATGAAGTTCTTCCTTCAGGTTATTCGCGATCTGGTTAGCACGTTTACTGATGATTACAATTGACTCATATATATTGTCTGTTGTTTTATCTAACTCACGAACATCACGTGTGACTGTGCTGTTTGGGATAACTGGTTTGGTAGTACTCATTTTATTTGTTTTTAGTTTCTTCGTTTTTTGTTTCTCCTACAGACTTTGCTTTTGTAGCTGCTTCTGCAGCTTTTGCTTTGTCTTGTAATATTTTCATTTCAGCTTCCTGCATGGCAATTAGCTTTTTTACTTCTACAATAGCTTTTTCAGAATTCTTCTTTAATTCTTCTCCATCTTTTAAATATTTACTAGACGGATAGTTTTTTGCAAATTCAGCAAACAAGTTGATGGCTTCATTGTAACGCTCCTCCTGTTTCACTTCTAAACTAGCTTTTGCATACAGAGCTTGAGCTTTGATTGTTAGAAATTCCATTTCCTCAGCATATTTAGTGTCTGGAAAATCGCTAGCTGAATTTCTAAAAGCAATTACTGCTGATTTATAGTCGCCGATATCCAGAAATAGCCTGGCATTGGCATAAGATTTCATCTCCAATTTATCGCGTAAATTACTTATTAATTTACTTGCTTCAGGGACACGGTCACTTTTAGGGTACAGGTTAATAAATAGTTGTAGGGCCTCAATAGCTTTGATCGTATTTTCCTGATCCAAAGAAAACACAGGTGATTCAAGGTAAAAACAATATGCTGACATAAAACGACATTCTTCTGCTTTTGCACTGGAGGCATAAGTATCAGCAAATGTTTTAAAATGGTATCTGGCCGTTGTATAGTCTCTTAGCTTATAATTAGTGTATGCAAAATAATAGGAAAGATCTTCTGCTTCCGCTGTTCCGCGATATTTTTGAACCAGGTCATCAAATAAACCCAGGGCTTTACTATAGTCCTTTTTATCGTATAAGCGCACAGCTTCGCGGTATTTTTTGGCGGTGTCGCTGCTTGCTCGTAATTTTTCATATTTGCTTTTGCAGCCTGCAAATGCAACTATCACGAGTAGTAATATGCTTAGGGTTAATTTAAGCTTGTTTTTAAACATTCTGCAAAGATAAGGTAAATCAGTAAAACTTCAATTATATTTATGTTATATATATATGATGCTAAAATATCCCATTCTTTACTCTTCGATCCATTTTTAACACTATTTAACAAAAAGTCTTAACCTTTCAGCCTTATTTTTTTTCTATGGTTTTTTAGTTCCGTTTCAATTCTTTGCTGCTTCTAACTACAAACCATATCAGAGGGATTACTCCACCAAAAGTAAATATGGAGCCGCCAATTATTCTAAGCCAAGTAAAGTTTTGAAATGTTGTACTATTTATAAAATCTGCACTTCTGGCATACCATAAACCTTTTTCTGTAACTGTTTTGAATTGTAGAATGCCTACTGGGAAAAGGTCTAGGAAAACCATTAATAGCAATCCAACGTTAATTGACCAAAATGCCATCCTGATTGT
>JBIIWE010000099.1:0-7136 GCA_044339075.1 Daejeonella sp.
GCCACTATAAAAAAGGATACTCAAGATGAGTTCACCGTATTTTACAGTGGCAATCCAACAATTGCTGTCAGGCCACCCTGGGATGGAGGCTTTACCTTTTCAAAAGACAATCAGGGGAAACCATGGGTTGCTGTATCCTGTCAGGGATTTGGGGCAAGTTCCTGGTGGCCAACTAAAGATCATCAATCAGATGAAGTAGATAGCATGATGATCAGTATTACTGTACCCAAAGGCTTAATGGATGTGAGTAATGGTCGCCTTAGGTCTATTCAAAATGTTGATTCCGACCATACCCGTTTCAACTGGTTTGTGTCTTACCCGATCAATAATTATAATGTGAGCCTGAATGTAGCTGATTTTGTGCATTTCGATGATTCATACACCGGCGAGAATGGAAATCTTACCCTGGACTATTACGTCCTGAAAGAAAATCTTGAAAAAGCAAAAAAACAATTTAATGCCAATGTGAAACCTATGTTCAACGTTTTTGAAAATTGGTTTGGTGCCTACCCATTTTACCGTGATGGATATAAGCTGATTGAAGCTCCATATCTGGGCATGGAACACCAGAGTGCTGTAGCTTATGGTAATAAATATCTGAATGGATATATGGGGCGCGATCTTTCCCGAACCGGACTAGGTTTAAAGTGGGATTATATCATCATCCATGAATCCGGGCATGAATGGTTCGGAAATAACATTACTTCCAAAGACATTGCCGATATGTGGATCCATGAGGGGTTCACCATGTATTCTGAGGCATTATATGTTGAAAGCAGAGATGGAAAAGATGCTGGAGCGAAATATATAGCCGGTGTCCGACAAAGCATTCAAAATGATAAGCCACTTTTAGGTCCGTATGGCGTTAACACAGAGGGCTCTAGTGATATGTATTATAAAGGTGCAAATCTGATCCATATGATACGTACTCTGATCGATGATGATCAGAAATGGCGTGAAATACTACGGGGATTAAACAGTGAATTCGGACTTAAAACCACAACTACTGTAGATGTAGAGAATTACCTCAGCAAAAAATCAGGAAGAGACCTAACAAAAATATTTAATCAGTACCTCCGAAATACCAACATTCCGGTACTGGAATATAAAACTGAAGGGAAACAGACCCTTTATCGCTGGAAGGCAGATGTTGAAAGTTTTGATATGCCTCTTAGGTTAAAAAACGGGGAAAAATATCAATGGATCAAACCTGAAAGCGACTGGAAGAAGATCAGGCTTAAATCAGCGTTTACCCCGGATCTGGAAAATTTCTACATTAAGCTTAAAGAAGTTTAGAAAAAAACTCATGATGTGCAACTTTTCCTGAAAATTTGCGTCTGATATTTAAAACGAGTCCTAACAGGAAATTTATAGTTTAAAATTATCAAAGACATGAAAAAATCACTCAGACACCTTGCACTTGCATTAGTAATGGCTACCACTGCAGACTTTGCTTTTGCAAATACTCTAATCACACTAGTTAAAAGCGATACAAACAAATCAGACGAAAACCGTGCTGTTTCTGGATTTTCAGAAATCTCTTCCTCGGGTAGCTACAATGTGTTTATTACCATGGGTAATAAAGAAAGTCTTCGTTTGGAAGGCAGCTCAGAAATGATCAGCCAAATAGAAACCAAGGTTGAAAATGGTATTTTAAAGATCCGCAATAAAAAGCAGATGAATTGGAGAAGCTGGAACAGTGGTGGAAAAGTTAATATTTATATTGAAGCCAGAACTCTCCATGGGATTACACTTAGCGGTTCAGGTGATATCGAGGTAAGCGGCACAATTAAATCTACTGAACTTACAAACACAATCAGCGGTTCAGGAAGCATTTCACAAAGTATGGATGCAGAAAATTTTGTAGCTATAATAAGTGGTTCAGGAAAGATTATTGCAAAAGGCAAGGTAGAAAATGCAAAAATAACCATTGCCGGATCAGGAAATTTTGAAGGTAAGGGACTTCAAACAACTAATTCAAGTGTAAAAGTTAGCGGTTCAGGAAACATCACGATTAGTGCCGATAAAACTTTAGAAGCACTGATGAGCGGTTCCGGGAATATCCGATATAGTGGAAACCCAAGCATAAAATCTACAAAAAGCGGGTCTGGCAGTATTTCGAGATACTAGGGTTTCAGGAGCATTCTCATATTTTGATATTCTTATTGAATCCTGTATTCAAATCTGGAACAAATTCTAATTCATCGGCTGTCACATTCAGGATAAATAAAGAAGGCCGGCTCATTTTAAATGAGCCGGCCTTCTTTATTATATTTCCGAACGTAAACGTTCCTTTCAATTAAACTCCCAATAATAATCTGGTTGGATCTTCTAGTAAGTGTTTAACTCTTACCAGGAATCCTACAGATTCTCGTCCGTCAATTATTCTGTGATCATAAGATAAGGCCACATACATGATCGGGCGGATAACTACCTGACCGTTTACTGCTACAGGGCGCTCAACAATATTGTGCATTCCCAGAATCGCAGACTGTGGAGCATTGATAATAGGTGTTGACATCATTGAACCAAATACCCCACCATTCGTAATGGTAAAAGTGCCTCCAGTCATTTCTTCCAGAGTCAGTTTACCATCCCGGGCCTTAACTGCTAATGCCACAACTGATGCTTCGATCTCAGCGAGTGATTTAGCTTCCGCATTCCTAATAACCGGAACAACAAGTCCCTTTGGTGCAGAAACAGCAATTGATATATCAGCAAAATCATTGAAAACGATCTCTTCACCTTCAATACGTGCATTTACTGATGGAAAATCTTTTAATGCTTCACAAACCGCTTTGGTGAAGAAGGACATAAATCCCAGACCAACACCATACTTTTCTTTAAATTTATCCTTGTATTTGGCACGAATATCCATGATCGGCTGCATGTCTACTTCGTTAAAGGTAGTCAGCATTGCCGTTTCATTCTTTACAGTAACCAAACGTTTAGCAACAGTTTTTCTAAGTGACGACATCTTTTCACGCCTTTCCACTCTTGAACCCGGTGCAGAAACAGCCACAGGAGCTGTTTTTACGGCAGCTGTATCTGGCTTCTTACCAGTTTCTGCTTTTATAGCATCTTCTTTTGTTAATCTGCCACCAACTCCGCTTCCCTTGATATCTGCAGCATCAACACCTTTTTCAGCCAAAATTTTTGCAGCTGAAGGTGATGGTGCACCAGCAGCATAAGTACTTGCTTTTACTTCTTCAGATTTTGCTACTGGTTCTTTTGATTCTGCTTTTGGAGCAGAATCCTTAGTCACAGCTTGTTTTGCACCTTCTTCAATACTACAAACAGGTGCACCAATTTCGAGAGTATCTCCCTCATTAGCAATAGTTTTTAAAGTGCCTGCCTTTTCAGCTGTCAGTTCAAAAGTTGCTTTATCAGATTCCAATTCGGCAATTATTTCATCCATTTCAACATAGTCGCCATCTTTTTTAATCCATTGGGACAATGTAACTTCGGAAATAGATTCGCCTACAGGCGGAACTTTGATCACTAAACTCATAATGGTTTTTGTTATAACTATTAGTCAATATTAACAACTTTTTTCGTTGCTGCTTCTACTTGTTTTTTATCTTTCGAACTAGCCTTTGATTCAAATGCAGTCGCCACAATATACAATTGCTGCGCGATATGTAGCTTTGCATAGCCGGTTGCTGTGCTACTACTTTCCTGACGGGATATGAGCTCAAAATGAATTGATGAATGACGGAATTTTCTGGAAATGTATGGCCAAGCACCCATGTTCTCAGGCTCTTCCTGTACCCAAACAAATTCAGTTGCTTTTTTATATTTACTCTGAATAGCTTCAAGCTGATCATAAGGCATTGGATATAATTGCTCTAAACGAACAACTGCTACATCTTTCCTCTTATCTGTCTGTTGTTTTTCAAGAAGATCATAATACACCTTGCCACTACAGAATAGCACACGTTTTACATCGGCTGCTTTTACAAAATGATCATCAATAACTTCATTGAATTTGCCTTCGCTAAATTCTTCCAGCTTACTCACACACTGAGCACTTCTTAACAAGCTCTTTGGAGTAAATACTACAAGAGGTTTCCTGAAGTCGCGTTTAAGCTGTCTTCTTAAAACGTGAAAGAAATTTGCGGGAGTTGTACAATTGACAACCTGAATATTATCATCAGCACATGCTTCCATAAAGCGTTCTATTCTGCCTGAAGAATGTTCTGGGCCCTGACCTTCAAATCCATGAGGCAGTAACATAACCAGTCCATTGGATCGCTGCCATTTTGTTTCTGCACTGGTGATGAACTGATCTATTACAATCTGAGCGCCATTAACAAAATCACCAAACTGCGCTTCCCAAATCACCAATGCCATTGGATTTGCAAGGGCATATCCATACTCAAATCCTAAAACTCCATATTCAGAAAGGTGAGAATTGTAAATTTCAAATTTGGCTGATTCATTGTTTAGCTGTGCCAAGGGGATATATTCTTCTTCAGAATCCTCCAGCGTTAGTACGGCGTGTCTGTGGGAGAAAGTCCCCCTTTCCACATCCTGGCCACTAATTCGTACTCTAAAACCTTCCTGCAATAATGTACCATAAGCCAGTAATTCGCCCATTGCCCAGTCATAGACTTTAGTGTCAGACATTTTTCTACGCTCATTGAAAAGTTTTTCAATCTTCTTGAAGAACTTTTTATCAGCTGGTAAAGTGCTTATAGCTTTGGCCAGAGTAAGCACATCATTAGCAGATACTTTCGTATTTACTGGAATAGAAATGGCTCCCGGCTTAGCCAGCTTCAATCCTTTCCAGGATCCGCCAAATATCTGATGCACAGCAGAATAAGTTTGATCTTCTTTGGCCTCATTTAATCTTTCCAGGAGTAAGGCGCGGAAATCTTTTTCCATTTCCTTAGCAAGGTTAGCATCAACTGTGCCTTGCTCTAATAATTTCTGGTTGTAAATCTCACGTGGATTCGCGTGTGTTTCAATGGCTTTATACAAAAGCGGTTGAGTAAATTTAGGCTCATCTGCCTCATTATGTCCGTAACGACGGTAACATAGGATGTCAATAAACACATCGTTATGATACTTCTGACGATATTCAACGGCCATATTGATTGCATATACAATTGCTTCAACATCATCACCATTCACATGAAATACTGGCGAAAGAGTTACTTTAGCTAGATCGGTACAATAAGTTGAAGAACGGGCATCTTTATAATTGGTGGTAAATCCTACCTGGTTATTAATGACCAGGTGGATACTTCCACCTGTTTTGTAACCATCAAGCTTAGCCATCTGCAGTACTTCATAGGTTATTCCTTGTCCTGCTAAAGAGGCATCGCCATGTATCAATATTGGCGCTATGCGTTTATAATCGCCTTCATATTTAAAATCAATTTTAGAACGAACCATACCCTGAACAACTGAGTCAACGGTTTCAAGATGTGAAGGGTTCGGAGATAAACTTAGATGCACATTCTTACCTGAGTCAGTTTTAACGTCGGTTGAATAGCCCAAATGATATTTAACATCTCCTCCAAATGGAGTATTCACATCAAAGCCCTTACCTTCAAATTCAGAGAAAATATCCTTGTAGGTTTTGTGCATAATGTTGGCGAGTACATTTAATCGCCCTCTATGTGCCATACCGATCACAAATTCTTCTATTCCAAGTTCAGCACCCTTCTGGATCACTGAATCAAGTGCAGGAATCACTGCTTCAGCACCTTCAAGAGAAAATCTCTTCTGACCCAAAAACTTAGTTCCTAGAAAGTTTTCAAAGACTACCGCCTCATTCAACTTTGCTAAGATTCTTTTTTTGGTTTCGATACCGAAATTTGGTGTATTTCGCTCAGACTCCATTCTAAGCTCAAACCATTTAAGCTTTTCGGGATTTCTTAGATATTTATATTCAACCCCAATTGACTGGCAATATGTTTGCTCAACGAGAGCAAGGATATCTTTTAATTTGGCCGATCCAAGACCAACTTCAACACCGGCATTGAATACGATATCAAGGTCAGAATCATCCAAGCCAAAAGTAATAAGCTCCTTACCTGGAAAATAGGATCTACGCTCACGAACCGGATTTGTTTTTGTAAAAAGATGGCCACGTTGCCTGTATCCATTAATAAGATTTAAAACTTTTATCTCTTTTAAAAAGTGGTCAGGAGTTTCAGCACTAACTACTCCTGCCTCAGACCCACGACCAAAATCGAATCCTTCAAAAAATTTCTGCCATCCAAAATCTATGGAATCCGGATCTTCTTTGTATGACTGATATAGAGAATCGATGTAAGCAGAATTAGCGTTACTTAAGTATGATAATTTATTCATTTAAAAACAATGTCTTTTGCACTACAAAAATAAGATTTAAAGCATAGAATTGTGTAAAAGTGAGCGCTAATTATAAATTTAGCATCAGCACTTTAACTCAAACAATCCAGGGGTGAAAATTATGAATAAAGACTGCATCAAGCCAAAACCATCCAATAAATGACAATTTCCTATTTATTTCCTTTAACTTCTATGGGTTCAGGGACATATGAAGGAGAATCTAAATAGCTTTTTAATTGAGATTTAGCACGTTCAATCTCTGAAAGCTTCCAAGGCTGATGAATTTGAGAAGCATTAATTGCCGCAAGTTCAGGAATCCATAAACGAATATAATCACCCTGAGGATCATAATCCAAGGCCTGCTTCAAAACATTGAAGTGCCTGTATTCTCTGGGGTCATTACCCACCCCTGCAATATATGCCCAATTTCCCCAATTATTCGCCGGACAGTAATCAATGAGTTTCTCCTCGAAATATGCTGCGCCCCACATCCAGTTGACTTTTAAGTCCTTTACAAGAAAGCTTGCCACATTCTGACGGCCCCTATTGCTCATAAACCCTGTAGCATTCAATTCGCGCATATTTGCATCAATGAACGGTATACCAGTTTCGGCATTCTTCCAGAGCTCAAAAAATTCATCTTGATTTTCGCCCTCATCTGGTGCAGTACCTTTAAAACCTGCCTTCTGGAAAAACTTATTCCCATATTTTTTGAACATATAACGGAAATAATCTCTCCATAATAATTCAAGAAATAGGCTATACGTTGAGTCGCCGGCCCCATGTACTTGTTCGTATTTTTTAATTTCCCA
>JBIIWE010000101.1:0-7133 GCA_044339075.1 Daejeonella sp.
CAGGTCAGGAAACGTTTTGTTATATGAAAAAATACACATACACTGAGAAAAAAGATACTCGTTCAGGTTTTGGAGCTGGATTATTGGAAGCTGGTAAAAAGAATGATCAGGTTGTTGCCCTTTGTGCAGATTTGATTGGCTCATTAAAAATGGATGCCTTTATCAAGGAATTTCCTGAACGCTTTTTCCAGATCGGGATAGCGGAAGCAAATATGATGGGAATTGCTGCAGGATTAACTATCGGTGGTAAAATTCCATTTACAGGTACATTTGCGAATTTCTCAACGGGTCGTGTATATGATCAAATCAGACAATCAATAGCTTATTCTGATAAAAATGTAAAAATCTGTGCATCACATGCCGGTCTAACATTGGGAGAAGATGGAGCAACTCATCAAATTCTTGAAGATATCGGGATGATGAAAATGCTTCCTGGAATGGTGGTGATCAACCCTTGTGATTATAATCAAACAAAGGCAGCTACAATGGCAATTGCCGATTATCATGGTCCGGTTTACTTAAGATTTGGAAGGCCAACAGTACCTGTATTTACAGATCCTGACCAGAAATTCGAAATAGGAAAAGCATGGATGGTTAATGAAGGCACTGACGTAAGTATTTTCGCTACTGGACATATGGTATGGAAAGCTATTGAAGCAGGAGAAATACTTGCAGAGGCAGGCATCAATGTTGAAATAATAAATATTCATACCATTAAACCTTTGGATGAAGAAGCAGTCTTAAAATCAGTAGCTAAAACTAGATGTGTAGTGACTGCTGAAGAGCATAACCGAATTGGTGGATTAGGAGACAGCATAGCTCAGCTTTTAGCAAGAAATAATCCAGTTCCACAAGAGTATGTAGCAGTGAACGACAGTTTCGGCGAAAGTGGAACTCCAGATCAGCTAATGAAAAAGTACGGGTTAGATACTGAGGATATCATCAAGGCCGTGAATAAGGTTATCAAACGCAAGTAAAAGACCTTAACTCCGGGGATCCAGGCCAATTAATATAAATATGGAGGTTGAGGATTCAGAAATATTACAAAAATTCGCACAGGAAAATACCCGTGATGAAGCTTTTCGTTTGTTACTCACTAAGTATCAGCAAAAAATATACTGGCATATCCGAAGAATGGTCATCGATCATGATGATACCGATGACCTTGTACAGGATGTGTTTTTAAAAGTATGGAAAAGCCTTTCAAACTTCCGAAGCGACTCTCAGCTTTATACATGGCTATACCGGATTGCTACAAATGAGAGTATCACTTTTTTAAATCGCAAAAAAATAAGGAATAGCATCTCTATTGATGATTCTGCAGGAATAGATTTGATTGAAACACTTGCAGAAAGCCCCTATTTTGACGGCGACAAAGCCCAGATGAAACTTCAAAAAGCTTTGCTCACACTCCCTGAAAAACAAAAGCTGGTGTTTAACATGAAATACTTCGATGATCTCAAATATGAAGATATATCTGAAATATTGGGAACTAGTGTGGGTGCTTTGAAAGCATCCTTTCATATTGCTGTAAAGAAAATCGAACATATATTATTAAATTCAGATTAAACCTTTTTATTTGAAAAGTATCAAAGGATTATGAAATTAGAAGATTCAGATATGGAATGGGAAAAAGATGCACCAACTCTTGCAGCAATGAAGAGGGTGAATCCTTTTGTAGTGCCATCCGGATATTTCGAATCTTTAACTGATGATGTAAATACAAGAATACTGATCGAGTCAGTCCGATTTGAATCTGCAGAAGAATTTAATATACCTGCTAATTACTTTGAAAATCTGTCTTCGCGAATTGAAGAAAGAATTGCACTTGAAACTATTCAATCATTGGTTCCATCAACGGGATTTTCTGTGCCAGAAGCTTATTTTTCAGACCTTAGTGATCGTATTCAGAGCAAATTAGCCGAAAAGAGTCCAGAAAGAAAGAAAACTATTTTCAAATCATGGATCAGTTACTCGGCTGCTGCATGTATTACACTTGTTTTAGGTACTGCTGTATATTTCAACTCTACAGGTTATACCATTGGGAGAGATCTATCAGAAGTTCCAGATCAGGAGATCATCAATTATCTGCAAATTCACAGTACTGTGAATGATAATCAATACATTATTGAAAACTTAAGTGAGGATGGGCTGCATCATGTGTCTCCTGATGTTTCATCCCAGGAAATTGAACATTACATTAATAATACAACATTATGAAAGGAAAGCTATTGAAAGGGATATGGAGTATTATTTTCTGCCTTACTCTTAATGTATCCTTATTTGCACAGGATCACCGTGAACGTTATGAGCAGATTGAAGCCATAAAAGTTGCCTTCATTACCAAGAAATTAGATCTTACAACTGAAGAAGCTCAAAAATTCTGGCCGGTTTACAATAATTACCAAAAGGAACTGATGGAGTTGATGAAAAAACGAAGAGAATTCAGGCAGAAGACTGACATCGCTCCAAATGATAAAATCAATGCAGACCTTAATATCGAAAGTAGGATGCTGGACCTTAAAAAAAAGTATAAAAAACTCTATTCCAGGGTAATTCCATCTGAAAAAATCCTGCTTTTATACCAGGCTGAACGCGAATTCAGAGAACATCTGATCAAGCAACTAAATCACCGTCGCAAATCAAGTAATTAAGCTGGATATTCATTCAATACCCCTATTTTGAAGCTAATTTCGAACAAGCTTTAAATTGTGTATTTTTACAAATGCTAAGTCCGCGACAACTTTTCCTACTTAATACTGCACAAACATCCCCTTCTCCTCGTCTCCTAGAAATTGAAAGTGCAGAAGGTATGTATTTATATGACTATGATGGAAACAGTTATATGGATCTCGTTTCCGGCTTTGCTGTTAGTAATACCGGACACAGAAATGCAAAAGTTGTTCAGGCAATAAAAGATCAGGCAGACAAATACCTCCATCTGACAGTCTATGGGGAATATATACAATCGCCACAAGTAAAGTTTGCCAGTAAATTATCTTCAATACTCCCGGATTCATTAAGTTCTGTGTATTTCGTCAATTCTGGCGCCGAGGCCACAGAGGGAGCCATGAAGCTGGCAAAACGCTTTACCGGACGATCTGAAATTATAGCATGTAAAAATTCCTATCATGGTAGTACCCAGGGTGCACTCAGTGTAATGGGTAATGAACATTATAAACAAGCTTACAGACCGCTGCTCCCAGGTATTCGTTTCATCGAATTCAATAATCATATCGATTTGGATCTAATAAGTACGAATACTGCAGCCGTAATTATGGAGACGATACAGGGCGAAGCAGGTGTAAGAGTACCGCATATTAATTATATGCAGAGTTTAAGAAAACGTTGTAATGAGACGGGCACTTTACTAATTCTGGATGAAATTCAAACAGGTTTTGGCCGCACGGGTACATTATTCGCTTTTGAGCACTTTAATATACATCCTGATATCTTATTACTTGCAAAAGGAATGGGAGGAGGAATGCCAATTGGTGCTTTTATCTCCAGTAATGAGATCATGAGTGTGCTAAAGGAGAATCCAATCCTCGGACATATTACCACATTCGGTGGTCATCCGGTTAGTTGTGCTGCTGGTTTAGCCAATTTAGAAGTGATTATAGAAGAAGAATTATATAAAGATATTTCCATAAAAGAATCTCTATTCAGGGAGTACCTTCAGCATCCGGAGATCAAAGAGATTAGAGGAATAGGATTGATGTTAAGTATTCAGTTAAGCAGCTTTGAACAAGTCGAGAATGTGAGCAGACGCTGCGTTGAAAATGGGATAATTATTGATTGGTTCTTACACTGCGATACCGCCATGCGAATTGCACCACCTTTGATCATCACTGATAAAGAGATACATAAAGCATGTGCAACCATTATTGAAGCATTGGAATTTTACGGGACAGGATTAGCCAAATAATTCTTAACCAGAACATTATCATTTTAAAGCCGTACCTTCGCGGAAATATAAAATCGCTGGCATTTTTAACAGCGATGTAAAATCATTACATGTCATTCGAAAATTTAAACTTAATTGAGCCTATTTTAAAGGCTCTAAAAACAGAAGGTTATACTACCCCTACTCCTATTCAGGAACAATCAATACCAATCATATTAGAACGTAAAGACCTTTTAGGCTGTGCTCAAACCGGCACAGGAAAAACTGCAGCATTCGCCATACCAATTCTTCAGATTCTGGAAGGTGGAAAAATATACGATAAGGGTCCTAGAGCAATCAAATGCCTTATTTTAACCCCTACACGTGAGCTTGCCATACAAATTGGAGAAAGTTTTGCTGCATACGGACGTCACACAGGAATGAAGCACACTGTTATCTTTGGAGGTGTTTCACAAGGCTCCCAGGTCTCCGCTTTAAAATCAGGTGTTGATATTCTTATCGCAACTCCTGGAAGATTGCTGGATCTGATCAATCAAAAATTTGTTCATTTACATTATCTGAAGATCTTCGTACTTGATGAAGCCGACCGTATGCTTGACATGGGTTTCATTCATGATGTAAAGAAAATCATAACCAAGATTCCACAAAAACGTCAAACCTTGTTTTTCTCAGCAACCATGCCCGACGAAATTCAGAAACTGGCAAACACTATTTTGGTTAATCCTGAAAAAGTTGAAGTAACACCCGCATCCAGCACAGCCGATACCATTGATCAGTCCTTATTCTTTGTTGAGAAAAACGACAAGAAAAAATTGCTAATCCATATCCTTAATGACAAGAGTATTAAGTCTGCGCTGATCTTTAGCCGAACTAAACATGGAGCTGACAAAATAACAAAGGATCTTGTTAAAGCTGGCATTAAGACAGAAGCTATCCACGGAAATAAGTCTCAGAATGCAAGACAAAAGGCACTGTCTAATTTTAAAAGCGGACAAATAAAGGCCTTAATTGCAACCGACATTGCTGCAAGGGGAATTGATATTGATGAACTTTCACACGTGATCAATTTTGAATTGCCTAATATCCCTGAAACGTATGTTCACAGGATTGGGAGAACTGGCCGTGCAGGTTCAAGCGGTATTGCTTATTCTTTTTGTGATGAAGAGGAAATGGAATATCTGAAAGACATCCAGAAATTAATCGGAAAGGAAATTCCAGTTATTGAAGATCAACCTTATCACATGCGTGGTGCATCATTTATTATGAGCAAGTCAACGAAGAAGAAAGGCGGATCAGCTAAAAAACCGAACCCATCATCGGGAAATGCTCCAATGAGCGGAAGTCCGAATAGGCGATTTGGTAATAAAAGAAGATAGAAAATAAAAAATGCTTCGGAACTGTGTTCCGAAGCATTTTTTATTTAGAGGATAAGCCTTTAAACATCAGGTCAGCAAGTAACTGATTTCCTTTAGTATTTAAATGAACCCGGTCTGTTGTCAGGATACCAGATTCTTTATTGCTAGGATTATTTGCCAGATTATACTCCAAAAAAGCCTTACGCAAATCAACAAGAGCGCATCCATGCTTTGATGCCATATCGCGTATTATATTACTATAACGATTAAGATCGCCATCCTGTGCATTACTAAAATCAGTTTTTTCACCAATTACTGCAGGTGTACAAACAATTACCTTAATCCCAGTAGCCTGTAGCTTTTTGATCATTGCCGTATAAAAAGCAAGAAATTTATCCGGGTCAGTACCTGTCTGACTGCTTTGCTTATGCCAGACATCATTCACGCCAATGTAAATAACAACCACATCTGGATTTTTGTCTAATACATCTTCCTGAAATCTGAGATAAAGGTCATAAACCTTATTTCCACCTATTCCCGCACCGATCAACTCATACGATGGGCCACCATCCTGCTTAATTTTTTCCTGCATTAGGGTGATATAACCGCCTGGCTTTACACCTGCATTGGTGATTGAATCCCCAAAGAAAATTACCTTTAAGGGCTTTTGAATCTGCATACCACTCAATAAAATGATCATTGTAAAAGAAAGAAATAGTTTTTTCATTGTTGTTTTGATTTGAATGATCAAAGTACAAAATTGAAATTGCAAAGTATAATCTTAAGTGTTTTAGGCAAACATGCTTCCTGTTTATACCATTTTTGCTCGTTTTATGAGATAAGAATGTAAAACCTGGTAAAAACCTGAATGAATATCTGCATCAACAAAGTCGATCTTATATTGAGCACATTTCAATTTCAGTTCTTTATGATAAGAATTTACCGCCTCAAGGTATGATTCCCTGACATTATTGGGATGGATTTTGAGATCCTCGCCACTTTCGATGTCAATAAAATGATAGGGACGATTATCAAACTCAAATCCAAGCTCCATCTTATGATCTAAGACATTGAAAATGATTACCTCGTGTTTATTATGCTTTAAATGCTGCAGGGATGCAAAAATCTCATTCAGTCCTTCTGCTGACTCCGCTTCGAGCATATCACTGAAAATAATAACCAGAGAACGCTTATGAATTTGCTCGGCTATCTGATGCAAGGCAGAAGCAACATCGGTCTGATCGCCATTACTCTTTCTATTCATCAGCTTTTCTAGCTCTGAAAATAAATATTTTTGATGTGCTGTAGTTGATTTTGCTGTGGTTGTCAGTTCCAATTTATCTGAGAAAAAACTGAGTCCAAATGCATCTCGCTGCTTTTTAAACAGATACATTAATGAAGCTGAAGCATATACAGAAAACAAGAGTTTATTAAAAATTTTCTCAGGATAATACATAGACGAAGAAACATCTATTACTATCTGACACCTCAAGTTTGTTTCTTCCTCAAAACGCTTAACAAAAAGCTTATCCGTACGACCAAATAATTTCCAGTCTACGTTCTTTACTGAGTCGCCGGTATTATAAAGACGATGTTCGGCGAATTCCACTGAAAAACCATGAAACGGACTTTTATGAAGACCTGTAATAAAACCTTCTACAACCTGTTGGGAAAGCAACTCAAGATTCCCGAAATCCTGAAGATCTTTATAATTTGACAGGTTGGGTTCCATGCTCTAAAATAAGATAATTTCGGGGTAAAGAATTCAGATTTTTCAAATATCGTAAAGTAATTTTTAGATATACTAGAATAAATACAGCCTTCCTGCATTTGATTCCTATAAACTTCCTAAAACAGAAATTAGCTATTAC